>JBEIOW010000180.1:0-5148 GCA_040377385.1 Bacteriovoracaceae bacterium
AGGTCGCCAATCTCTACAACGCTCGGCGGACCGTACTTCCGATTGATGGCTGCTTTCATATCGAGGTACCTTAGAGATCGGCCAATTCCACTGCGGGATATTCTTCGACGTAACTTTCGCCATTGCAGCCGAAGTAGGTGACTTTGCGCTGGATGAAGTCGGCCTCGTAACCCACTACGCCGGCATTCCAGGCGGACATCAAGAATTCGGGGAATGCGCTTTGGCCGGCTTGATCGTTCCGCAGCGCCTTGATCAAAGCCTCGCGGTTGAAGGGGGCGACATTCATCATACCTGTGAGGAGTGGGGCGCCTTGCATCAGGACTGGCCCGAGTTTGGAGAGATAGAGCGATTGGCAGGATGGCAAGGACCAGATGTTCTTGGTCACTCCTGCCATGCGGAGCGTTTCGGCGAGATAGGGGAAACCGCCCACCTTCGGCCGGTTCTCCATGCCCCTTTGTTGTGCTGCCTCGAGATTTTCGATCGCGCTGCTCATTTCGTCTCCTTTACTCAACTGGGTTGGTCTTGAGGTGATGAACGTCGGAAAGCTTCACGAGGATCTCCATCAGAGTCTTTCGTTCGGTTCGGCTGAGAGCAGAGAAAAAGTATTCGTCGTTTTCGTCCGCTATGCGTGCGAGCTGAGGCACTAACTTATGTGCACTCTTCGTGAGTTTAATCTCCTGATATCTGCGGTCCGACTCAGATTCGGTGCGCGCGACGAGTCCCTTGTTGAGGAGTCGATCGATGAGCTTCGATACGGCCCCTCGAGTCAGGCCGGTGTGTTGAGCGACTGTGCTGGGTGAGGTCGTGCGAGGTCCCGAATACATTTCTCTCAGGATCACCCATTCAGCGACGGTCACCTGGCTTACCAGTAATTGCCGTGCGAACGAATGAGAGACGGCGTTTGATACGACTCTCATTTGATACCCGATATGGGATTTCAGGTCACTGACTTGACGAACGTTTGGAAGAGACATCAAAGCACCTGCGGGTCAATATAGTTTCCTAGTAAACTATCTGTCAAGAAAATGAATGGCGCTTTCGTTTGTTTGCTAGCTGCGGGGTCTGGCGCGAAGGCCCGGAGTCACTTAGAGTGGATTGCTATGGAAGAGTCCGATTTTGAAGGCACGTTAGTTCTCGAAAAACTGGCAGAAATCGGTCTTTTCGACGCCTTTTTTGAGGCGATTGATGCGGATGATTTTGGTAGGGCGTCGTCCCTCATGAAAAGAGCCGGAGTAGATTCGGAGACCGCGCGCAGGGTTCTGAAGAAGATGGCCGACGCGGACGGAGAGCACTGAACAGAACTGCAGCGAAAGCGACCTAAGAAGAAATAGAACCAGAGCGGCCCGCCCTCCGAAGGGGCGGGCCGGTTCATTTGTCGAATGTCGAAGATACTTTTTGATCGGGCTTTATTGCTTCGGCTTGAAAAGTGCTCGGATGGTTTCCTTGTACGGGCTGGCAAAAAACGCGAGATAGATCTCCAAAGCTCCGAGCACAATCGCGAGAGGGAGACCGCTTGGTGCTAGAAACGCGTGAACCAAGAAGATGTTCAGAATGACCGGCGCTAGGACGACGAGTGCAAGGGGAACGTAGAAGCCGGACATGAGAAGCAGGCCACAGATCACTTCGGTGCCTTTCACGAGAGGCATGAAATAGACCGAGGCGGCCATTCCGCTCATGAAGGTGAGCATCGCCTCCGGAAGATCGGCAGGCGGAGGAATTAAATTGAGCAGGCCAGCCAGGCCAGACGCGAACATGATGAAGCCGAGCACTAGACGAGCGATGAGCGGAATTTTACGCATGGAAATCTCCTGTATTTTCTAGGTTACCGGCTTTCTGGCTTCTGACAAGAGCACTTGATCACGATCGCGTAGGCGGAACTCGTCCTAGCTCAATCCAAGCAAGCTTGAAGTCGAACTCATAAGACGTCTCGCCCATCCACTGCGCTAGCACGTCTCGGAGTTCCGGCGTGAATAGACGTTTCTGATCGTCAGAGAGGGAGGATAGGTGATGGATCACCCGCGATTGAGAAACAATAAGTCCGACCAGCTCGTCGACCGTGAGCCGGAGGCGCATCGGGGGGCGTCCTTCCCCAAGAAGTCGGTAGTCGCCTGACTTGAGTAGGGTGCCGATGAGTTCCTTGAGGGACCCCCTAGGCTTTTGCTGTGGGGCTTTCCATCGCAGATTGAACTCACGGCGAATCCATTCATTCAGCTCCGGGAGGTCCGGGGACTTTGGAAACTGGTATTCAAAAATCCGGATGATTCCCTGGTTGGTCAGAATCCGCGTGAATTCGACTTCGGCGAGGGCTGGGTTCATCCAATGAAACGCTGAACCGATGATAACGACGTCAAAGGAGCGGCTAGGGAGTCCTGTGTCCTCGGCACTACCGGATTGGAGAATCACGTTGGACTGTTGATCAAGAAGTCGGCGGGCTTCGGCTAGCATCGCAGGGTCTGGATCGATGCAGGTCAGACGCGCTTCGAATCCAGATCGGATGAGGGATAGAGTGGAGTATCCCGTACCACAGCCGATATCGGCCACCCGGTAGGGAGCGGAAACGCCCCGTGCCTTCAGGGTTGAAGTGAGACCTTCGAAGGTCTCCGGTGGATAGAGCGGCCGGAAACGTATGTAGGAATGGGCATCAAACTGGCTGCTCACTCAGCGATTGATAGCTGGGTCGCTCAATAAGCTCCAGTGGTTTCAGTGATGTGGAAGGATTGAATTCTCGCATCGTTCGTTCTAATCCAAAAAGAGATGATCTTTCGGGGATGGCTAAAATGTGGGCTGGGAAGCCTTCTAGTGTTGAGTGGATTTGCCTACTCCGCAGATGTCGAGCGCGAGTATCGGGAGTTTGGCGTCGATTCTGGTCGTGGAAACGTCGTTGGGCTTCAAACATGGACAACTCCATCGGACTATCTGACGCAGTCGGCTTTTGATCGCGCAATGCGCGGCTACTTTGAAGCAGCGAGGGCTCGGGGCTGGTTCGAAGGTCGAACCGTGGTGGTGCTTCCTGAGTACGTCGGAACCTGGCTAGTGATCATTGGCGAAGAGGAGGGCGTGGCTCATCTCTCTACCAAAGAGGAGGCCCTGCAGCGGGTCGCTCTCGCTCATCCATGGCCGTTCGCTTCCGCCTTCCTTCGATCTTGGTGGTCGGGTGCGAGCGAAGGTGCCTACGGAGCAAAGATCCGTCACGACGCGGTCGCCGTCTTTAAAGTTAAAGCCCGCGCGATGGCGGATGCGTATCTGACGACTTTTTCGAATCTTGCACGCGATTTTGGTGTGACCGTAGTCGCCGGATCGATTGTTCTCCCGAAGATGACTCATATTTCCGGTCATCAGTTTGATCTGGAGATGAGCGGACCGCTCTACAACACGACAGTCATTTTTAAGCCGAACGGCGACGCGTATCCGATCACGAATCGTAAGAATCAACCCACTCCGAGCGAGCTGGCATTTACTGCGCAGGGGAGGCTTGAGGAAACAGTGAAATTTGAAACGCCAGTCGGAGCTCTGGTGGTCATCAACTGCGCCGACTCTTGGTTTGATGCGGGATTCCAGTGGATCGAGAGTCACGGTGGCGCCGAAGTTGTCGCGGTACCCTCCTTTGTGGACGTTGACGGAAAGATGAATCGTCCATGGAGCGGCGTGCGTTCGGCTCCGTGGCCCGATGGTTATGACGATCGAGATCGCGGTACGATTTCCTACAATCGTGCTTGGGAGAAATATGCTTCGCCCGGCAGAGTTCATCACCTGAGCAGGAAGAAGAATGTGATGAACGTCTTCCTGCGCGGACGTTGGTGGGATCTTGGCTCTGATGGAAACTCCATCGTCATTCAGGATGGATCTCTCCATCGGGGTAGATTGATGCTTAAGGGCGACGCGATTCACAATCTCTGGCTTTAGTAGCGACAAGAATCGGACTCTTTGGGCTCGTCTATATTCGCGCACATCGCGAGGACGTGGATGGATTGACGGGATTCGCCCACGTTGTCGTCAGGATTCCAAGATGGCTTCCCAACCCGAGTGTCCTGTTATTAAATATAAGGATGATGTCCGTTTTCTCCCGCCGATTCTGCGCCTTCAGCCGAATGACCTGGATCGCTTTGGGCATGTCGGCGATTGTTCCGATCGATGCGAAGGCGATTGGAATCGATTTGTTGGGTGATGTGACCAAGCCGCTGTTTGGGGATGCCAAGGATAAGACCACGGGCATGCTCAAGTTTATCTGGGCTCAGCCCTACTTTGGGTATGGCTTCGGTAGCGGAAATCTTGCGCAAGTATCGACAGCAGGAACGCTCGTCTCCACCAACGATATCAATATTAATGGTCTGATGTTTGGTGCACGGGGCGGACTCGAGCTGGGTGGCTTCAGACTTGGTCTGGACTATACCCGGCAGTTTGGGAAGCGAACCTTTGACTACGGGGACTCTGCGGCGATCGTGAGCAACCCCGCAGTAAGCGCCGTGAATTCGATGCTCGGGTTCTCTCTCGGCTGTGACATTCCGCAGACGCCTCTCCAGGCTTTTGGGGCTCACTACTTCACCGCGGATATTCAGTCGCAGATGCCGACTACCGGCAAAGGTTGGGGAGCGGGGATCTCCTTCATGCTGATCAACCCCTTCATTTTAATTGCCGAATATCGTTGGCTCAACACGAAGTCCGACTTGAGTCCTCAGGGCGAGCAGACGCAGATCAAGATGAGACAGTACTATGTGGGTTTGAGCTTTCTTCTATTTTAGAACGCGCTTGAGCATGACTGGGCTCGTATAGTTCTGTGACTGCCGATCTGATGATCCAGGTAGGATGTTCACGAAATGAACCTGGAATCGAATGTGACTCATTTAGAAACCGATCGTCTTCTCCTCCGACATCACCGCCCTGCGGACTTTGAATCGAGTGCCAAGATGTGGGCGGACGAAGCCGTCGTCCGGTACATCGGAGGCAAACCATCTACTCGCCAACAGGCATGGTCCAGGCTACTTGCCTATGCCGGGCATTGGGCGTGGATGGGCTATGGTTATTGGGCGATTGAGGAGAAGAGTTCAGGCGGTTTTATCGGCGAGCTTGGATTTGCAGATTTTAAGCGTGAGCTTTCGCCTTCCATCGAAGGATTGCCTGAACTGGGATGGGCATTGGTCCCTGCCGCCC
>JBEIOW010000189.1:0-4996 GCA_040377385.1 Bacteriovoracaceae bacterium
CGTCCTGGAGAACATACTCCAGCTCTCGATATTGGTTGCGTGCGGAGTCAATGAGAAGCTGGTGGAGGCGTGCCGCTTCGGCGGAACTGAGCTTGCCGATTCGTTCACGAAGTCGTTGTTGCGCCTCTTTCGGGGTACCTACTTGTGGCCCCAGCAAATCAATCAGGACTAGCTGGGTCCGTTGCAGAATCTGCCGCTGAAAGCCCGGCGAAAGTTGTCCTAGATCATAGCCCCGCTCATCCAGGTAGCCGGCCACCTCATAGAGTGCGCGATGAAGGATGCGACTCCGATAGAGGGGCTCAAAGAGCACGCGCAGTCCGTAAAGGTCTTGAGCGAGCGCGGCGGGCGCGATCTCGGCTTCGGCTTTGCGACGCTCCTGGATCGCGCTCAGTGTCTGGCGATACGGTCCCAAAACATCGCTCGAGTCAAAGGTCTCAAGCCCCACCTCACGTGCAGCCGCGCGCCGGTCTTCGGACGTTATCTTTATGTCCAGACCGGACGAACGCATCGCCTCCCACGCGGCGGCAAGCGCGGCGTCGTTTGCCGCCTGCGCCTTAAGGGTGTCGTCGAGTTTCTGTGCGAGCGCTTTTTTTTCTGATTCGAGTCTCTGAATCTGCGCCATCGCCTCTTCAAAAGTAACCGTGAGGCACTCTCCTTCCGCCGACGCGTGCGCGGATGAATTGGCGAAAGTGCTGGCGAGGCACGCCAGCATCAGCCTCGCTAGGAGATGGGGAGAGAGACGTCGGGGAATCACTCAGGTTTTATCGGAATGATAGAAGGTAAACTGATGCGTCAGGGAGTTGACGCTAGGGCGGCCTTGAGCCATGGCTCGACCTCTCGTGCTATGAGTTCGGTATGCAGGCTTCGCAGCGGTTTCTGATCCTGGGTGCGACAGGGTGGTTAGGGCACTACCTGGTCCCTACGTTAGCGGAACGTAGCGCTGACTGGGTCTTTGCGCTCGGGCGTACTAAGCGATTTGAATCGAGTCTTTCGAATGTTCGCGCGTTTGTGGGAGCGGATCCACTCCAGGTTCTAGAAGAAACGGGACCTGCCCACGTCATCCACTTGGGCCGAGGTGAAGCGGAGACCGACTTTGCGGTTCACGAAAGCCTCATCGATCATCAAAATCAAACGGGGATGCGCTATCTCTTTGCTTCATCGGCGAACGCGGTGGATGCGGACACCTCGAGGGCTCACGTGGAAACGGATCCGCCCCGCGCCAAGTCAGAGTACGGAAAATTCAAAGCCCGGTGTGAAGAAGCGCTGTTGGATCGGTGCAATCGGCCCTTGGCCTTTCGTTTTGCGGCGACTCACGGATGGGCTCCGGGTCGAGTGGCGCGAACGGAGGAGTTCCTCAAGAAGCTTTCTATCGACGACTCTATCTCCGTGCAAAAAGGGATCGTTCAGAATCGATCCTTTGTCGGAGAGCTCTCACGGCAGATCGCGCTGCTCGCCCGCTCGGAGAAGAGTGAAGGAGTGTTTCACCTGGGGGCGGCTGACTGCAGCGAGGAGCACGAGTTTTTGGGGAAGCTTGCACAGGCGTTTGGCTACGCCAGCGAAAAAGTCGTCGTCACCGAGTCCGGAGCGTCGTGGAACCTCGTGACCCAGGTCGACCGACTCCGAGCGGAGTTCCCTCAGTATTCTGTTCCCAGTGAAGCTCAAGCGCTGGCGGCGGTGGCAAGTCAGCCCGAGCTCTCGCGGTACAGAAGACCTCGATGAGTCCCAAAAGCCGAGTTAGGCCTCTTGAATCAGAGCCAAGAGCTCGGACGTCGTGCGGGCCTGCTTGACCGCAGTCAGTACGTGGCGAGGGACTGCGTCCGAAAATTCGCGAACGATGCGAATCCACTGCTTTACCCGGCTCGGAATAAAACCAGAATTCGCCGCATGGTTCTGCGTAAGGACGGCGTAACGCTCGATTCCGAACCGCAGACGATCAGAGAGGAGCGCGGGGACATCCGTGCGGAGCGCTGGAAGAGAGAAAGAAGCCCGAACATCGTGAGCAAGGAATGGATCCTGGAGAATTCCTCGTCCGATCATGAAATGGGTGCAGCCCGTCTCGGTGCCGCAGCGTTTGACGTCCTCGGAGGTGAAGAGGTCGCCGTTGGCGATCACAGGAATCGAAAGTCGCGACTTGGCCCGAGCAACTGCATCCCAGTGTACGCCGGGTTGATAGCCCTCTCGCTTCGTGCGGGCATGAATCGTTAACCAGCTTGCACCGCCGTCCTCAGCCGCGCGTGCGATGACGTCGATTTCGCTGGGGTCTTCCCATCCGAGTCGAACTTTGGCTGAAACCGGAATCATCGGAGGGAGCGCCTTACGGACCGCGCTGACGATATCCGTAATCGCGCAAGGGGTCCTCAGGAGCGAGGCACCGCCCGAGCGGCGCAGGATCGTGGGTGCAGGACAGCCAAAGTTGATGTCGATCGCGCGTGCGCCGGCGAGGCAGCCTTCGATCGCGGTTGCGGCCATGAGTTCGGGCGAATCGCCGAGGAGTTGCAGCTGCAGTGGGAGGGGGGCGCGGCCAAAGAGCGGGCCGTTGAGATCGGGGATGTCTCGCAGGATTTCTTGTGCGGTGACGACTTCTTGACCCACGCGAACAAATTCAGAGACTCCGTAGTCAAAGCCACCCAGGTCGGCAATCAATGCCCGCATTGGCGCGTCCATCACGCCTTGCATCGGCGCGAGCACGAGAGCGGTTTGATCGGGGCGGAGGAATCCCATGACTGAGGGATTATCACGGAATGACGAGGACATCGTGGTTGAGGTGAGAGGAGGGATCAGGCTAAAATTAAGGTGAGTCGGCACACGCGAAATCAGAGAGATAGGTAGAAACCAGGATGCATCGTAGCAAGCGCCTAGAAATGATTCTTATCCTGGTGGTTTGCTCTTGGATACCTGGCTTGGCGGAGGCCGGCTCGAGTCTCTCGGTTTTCGGTCTCGGGAGTTTTAGTAGTCTTCATTACAATCCGGTTCGTGCCAATTTGAGTAGCAACTCAAAGATGGGCATGGGCGCAGGCGCTCAGATCGAGCTCACGCTCAAGACGCGCAATTCGATGCGGCTCGGGATTGAAATCGGAGCGGTCTATCTTAAGAAGAAGATCGACCTCGCTTATACCCCAGATGACGTGGCCTTCGGTTTTTCCGCGAATCAGGTCCAGGTTCCTATCCAGCTCAGAAGCTGGATCGGTTCGGTTTTCTCGGCATCCTTTGGTGTCTACTATGCTCGCGGACTGGGAGAGTTGGTGGTCGAGAACTCAAGAGACGCGGAAGCGCTTCCCAACGGGACCTATTCCTATTCAAGCCAGGGGATCAATCAGTCGGAGTTCGGATTGGTTGGAGGTTTGGCCGTGCAGCTGCCACTGAAAGTGATCAATATCTTCGTTGAGCCGCGATTCACGATGAGTCTATCGGATGCCTACTCTCCGGCGCTCGAAGGAACGAAGTCTCGTTACTTTGATATTCAGTTACTTGCTGGGGTCCGCTTTGATTGATCCAGGCCCCCTGCTCCTTAGTCCCTCCGCTGGCGCCACTCTGGCCCAAGGTGTCATTTTTCTCCGTCTCCGCTTCTCGTCTGAATCGCTAACTCCTTGATTCTGTTAGGAGTCGTCGCTGGTTCGACGTTTGCAAAAGCGGGCTCCGGGGAGAGACTCAAGTGAAACTCAATCAAATTTTGGTGAATGGCTTTGGCGCCTTGACGCTGATTCTTTCGGGGGCCTTGGGGGCTCCGGTCGCGCAGGCTGACGGTGATATTTGTTTCCGCCAAGAGCAGGTGGGGACGAAGCAGGAATGCACGTCGGTCAGCGAGCAGCAATGTCGCGAGGTACCGCGACAGGCCTGTCGCGATACTACCCGTCGCGAATGCACGGACACGACTCGCCGTGAATGTACGCCGACCTCTCGGCAGGAGTGCAGCAACATCACGCGCCGAGAATGTACAGACACGCATCGTCGGGAGTGCAGTGAGGTCACCCGTCGCGAATGCAAGCCAGGTCCTCGCGTTTGCGACAAGGTCACGGAGCGCAAATGCGAGATGAAGCGCAGCTGTCGGCCCAATCCCGCGGATCCGCAGTGCGCAGATAGCTTGCTCGGACGCATTCGCAATCGCCACTGCAGTTCGATCTGCGAGGATAAAGAAGAGTGTAAGGATGTCGTGGTCGAGAAGAACTGCCGCAACGAAGGTCCGGAGGTTTGCCGCGATATTCGTGAGAACGTCTGCCGTGAAGTTCCGGGTCGCTCTTGCCGCGATGTTTCAGACCGGGTTTGCCGCGAAGTGCCCGACACGGCCTGCCGCGACGTCGCTGACCAAGTTTGCCGGGAAGTTCCGGACCAGATCTGCAATACGGTCACCGACCGTGTTTGCAACGATGTCCCTGGTCAGCAGTGCCGGGAAGTTCCGGTGTACGAGCAGGTGCCTTATCAGTGTGGAGCCAGCGGGCCCGTCGCGCCTCAGCTCTCCAGCACGATCATCTACGTGAACGGTGTTCAGCTTCGGGGCGCCAAGGTGTACGAGTCGCAGGCAAAGCTCCTGGTCCCGATCCGCGCGCTTTTTGAGACGCTCGGAGCGGAAGTTCAGTATCTGCCGGCCGATCAGCGCATCATCGCGAAGCTCAACGGAAAGACCGTCGAGATGGCGGTGGGTTCGAAGATCGCCGTCCGCGACGGCAAGCGGGTCGCAATCGACTTGCCTCCGACCAACATCGGCGGCGGCTCGGTCTACATCCCGCTCCGCTTTGCCGCGGAATCACTGAACGCCGAAGTTCGCTACGACGCTCAGACGAAAACCGTACACATCTCGACGAACTGATCTGTTCAGGTGAGGTCAAATCCAGGGGCCCGCTTTCCGGAAACGGGGAGCGGGCTTTTGGCTATCTAGGGTTGGGTTACGAGTCGAGTCGCTCGTCGTGAAGGGTTCGAGCGGAGCGATGATTCTCGCGATCGCTTCGGGCTCGCTGGTGGATCGCTCCGGCGCGTACGCGCTCGAGAGCTGCGAAATCAG
>JBEIOW010000011.1:0-13831 GCA_040377385.1 Bacteriovoracaceae bacterium
GTCCTTGAGCTCCGGGCCAACGCCGCCGCGCAAGCGAGTGGCACGGTTCTCGAAGCCCGTCTCGAAAAGGGCCGCGGACCTGTCGCGACCGTTCTCGTCAAACGCGGCTCGCTCAAAGTCGGCGACTTCGTGGTCGCCGGTCCGCACTTCGGGAAGGTGAAAGCACTCCTGAATTACCGCGGCGAGACCGTAAAGCTCGTCGGTCCGGGCGAAGCGGGAGAAGTACTGGGTTTCGAAAGCCTCCCGCCTGCCGGCGAGAAGTTCGACTCCCCGAGCGACGATCAAGCCGCACGCAAGATCGCCGAGAACCGCACCCTCAAGACCAAAGCCGCGGCTCAAGCCGGCACTTCCCGCATGACCCTCGAAGATCTTTTCTCGAAGGTACAGACGGGCAACTTGAAAGAGCTCAACGTCGTCCTCAAAGCCGACGTGTCCGGCTCGGTTGAAGCGATTCGCGAGTCCCTCGTGAAAGCATCGAACGAGAAGGTCAAAGTGAAGGTCATTCACTCGGCTCCCGGTGGCATCACCGAGAGCGACGTGCTCCTGGCGTCGGCTTCCAACGCCATCATCATCGGTTTCAACGTGCGTCCGGAGACGAAGGCACGGCAGATCGCCGAGAACGACGGCATCGAGATCAAAACCTACGCAATCATCTATGAGCTGATTGAAGACATCAAAAAGGCCATGACCGGCCTCCTCGACAAGAAAAAGGTCGAGAAGTTCCTCGGTCGCGCCGAAGTCCGCCAGACGTTCTCCGTACCCAAGGTCGGAACCGTCGCGGGCTGTTCGGTGGTCGATGGCAAAATCGCTCGGAACGCCAGTGTTCGCCTGCTGCGTGACTCCCGGATCATCTGGGACGGCAAGCTCGCATCGCTCAAGCGCTTCAAGGACGACGCCAAAGAAGTGGCCCAGGGCTTCGAGTGCGGTATGGGTCTCGAAGGGTACAACGACCTCAAGGTCGGTGATCTGATCGAGTCCTACGAGATCGAGCTCATCACGCCGGAACTCACGGGATAAGCGACTCCGGAAGCAGCACAAAAGAAAAGCAGAGTAGTACCCATGCAAGAGACCCGTCGTCAGCGCCTGCAGTCGGTCATCCTCGAGGAACTCTCGGTGATGGTGTCGCGAGAAGTGAAGGATCCGCGAATCCCGGCGATCACGTTCACGTCCTGCGAAGTCACGCAGGACGCGTCGCAGGCGACCCTCTTCGTGTCGATCTTGGGCGCGATGGCGGCTGACGACACGGACAGCCCCGCTGCGCGCAAGCGTATGCAGGAATGCCTGGATGGCCTTCACTCGGCGGGAGGGTTTCTGCGCCGTGCGCTCGCCAAGATCCTCAATATTCGCCACACCCCTCAGCTGATCTTCAAAGAAGACAAAGGCCTGGTGAACTCGACTCGCGTCCACGAGCTGCTCAAAAAGCTCGACGATGAGCGGGCTCCCGGCAGCGCCAAGCCTGAAGCAAAATCCCCAGCCCGTTCGACCGCTTCCGATTCGGAGTAAGGCTCCCGACATGACGGCTCCCGTGACCTTTGACGGCTGGAACGGAGCTCTGCTCGTTCGCAAAGAAGCCGGCATGACTTCGTTTGGCGTCATCGAGCGATTGCAGCGCGGCCTGCGTGAGCGCTACGGCGTGCCCAAGAAAAGCCTGCCCAAACTCGGCCACGGCGGCACGCTAGACCCATTCGCCACGGGCCTTCTCCCGATCTGCACGGGCGACGGAGTGAAACTCGCGCGCTACTTTCTCGGGAGCGAAAAGGAGTACACCGGCCTCATTCGCTTCGGACAAACGACGGTTCCCGGGGACCCCACGGATCCGGTGTCCGAGACTTCGGAGAACATTCCGGCCACGATCGAAGACATTCGCTCCGCTGCGCATCAGTTCACCGGAGCTGAATACCTCCAGACGCCGCCCATGCATTCAGCCAAGAAGATCGACGGTAAACCGCTGTACGAGCTCGCTCGCGCGGGAGTCGAAATCCACCGCGAACCCTCGTCCTGCCGGGTCTACTCGTTCGAGATCACCGAATACATCGCGCCTGTCGCGCGCTTTCGAGTCGCCGTCAGCTCAGGAACCTATATTCGCGTGCTTGCGCAGGATCTGGGGCGCCGGCTCGGCACCGTCGCCATGCTGGACTCGCTGGAACGCACCCGAACCGGCGACCTGAGACTTGAGCACGCGCTGCCTCTCTCTGATTTGAGTGGAGATTGGCCTGCGCTCGCCGCCTGGGTGCCCTTTGATCGTCTCCTCGACGGCTACGCCTCGGCTGATGCCGACGATGCGCAGGCGCTCGCGCTCATTCAGGGCAAACAACAGGTGCTGCCGCTGATTCTTCGCCAAGTTCGCCCCGCCACGCGGACGACGCCGGATGACTGCATCGCCGTCTATCACCGGCGCCGGCTTCGCGCCGTCTTGCGTCGGGATCCGGCGAGCGCTTCGTGGGGGCTCGAACGCGTCTTCCCAGAAAAAATGTCCTAAGGAAGCACCTGCACTGCCCCGAAACCCTTTCGTCGGGCGAAATGTCCCTGCTTGATTCGGCATCCCGTTTGCTCTCAGCACATCTCAGGAGACTCAAAGAATATGATCGCAGCTCTCATCGTCGGATTGATCGTTGGCGCCCTGGCAAAACTCTTCATGCCCGGAAAAGATCCCGGCGGGATCATCATCACGATGCTGATCGGGATCGTCGGCGCCTACATCGCGTTTTTCATCGGACACTTCATGGGCTTCTACGCCTCGAACGAAACGCCGGGATGGATCGCATCCATCATTGGCGCCATGCTTCTGCTTTGGGGTTACCGGGTCTTTCGCGGTCCGCGCACCACGCGTCTTGGCTGAGGGTCATCGGCATGCTTCAGCTGAATCCCGCAATTCCAGTCACGACGCCGCGTGGGCCCGGACAGGCTCACTTTTTGATCGACTACTCTCCAGAGCACGATCTTTGTTGGGTGGTGTTCTTGGATGAGAGCGGCGAATGTTGGACCTTCCGAAACCCGGAAATCCGCGCTCAGAAAAACCTCACCCTGGGTCGTAAGTCGATTTCACCGATCCAACCTCCGATGGAAGCCGGCCGGATCGAGCGGATCGTTTAAGGAAGAAGCAGCGGCGCGATGTGATCGCCCGACTTTCCGCTCCACTTCAAGGTGACCGCCTTGGCGTAAGCGCCAGCCAAGCGCTGCTCGACATCCCAGAGATCCATCTCGTCAGCGATCTGCGAGTCGATCTCGGTGATGACGGTTCCCACTTTCAAGCCGGCCTTGGTCAGCGCGGAAGCCGGAGATCCAGGCTGAATGCGAATCACCTTGAGGATGCGACTTGCCCCGGGTCCGTACGAGAACCCGAGCTGTAGGCCAGAGCGATTTCGGAAGAAGGGGCGCTGCGCGAGCGCAGGATCAAACCAAAGCCGTCCATTGGAGAGATCGAGCGTAAAATTCCCGCGCCCCAGCAGCTCCATTCCGACACTGAAAGCGGGCACTTTCATCGAAAGAGGACCTTCGGATGCCTGCCGGATCGGGTCCGGGAACGACAACGGAATATTTTCGGCGAGTAGACGTGAGCCGCACTTGAGCGACCAACCTTCTCGTGAAGACCTCACCGTTTTGAGCCAAGGAACGTGAACTTCAACGGCCATCTTGCCGCCCGAGTCCCAGCGAGCGCCCGGCAGACGGCTGCCTTTACTGGATACGAGCTCGCAGCCAGAACTCACCGGATCCCCGTTCGGCAAAAGCGCGACTTCCACCCAGGGCTCCTGGGCACCATGACTGAAACCCTCGCGCGCGTAGAGCACGACCGCCGGCGGCGGCCCTTCTACGAACTCCACGGCGAAGAGCCGAAGAAAATCCTCGCCGAGCACGCCATCGCAGCAGCTCGAAAAAGTTTCGGGTGGGCTGAACAGCTCCGTCTCCAAAAGCAGGAATTCATTGAGAGGAAGCTTGAGGTCCGCGAGTTGCGTCTCATAGGCCAATGCACGACGAGCCCAGCCCGTCCCACCCGTCCAGCTCACCCGCTGCGGAGGAATGCCGCCGACGGTCACTAGTGCGGGATTAATTCCTTGAGACAGGAGCCAACGCGGCGAAACCAGGCTCACGCGTGAACCGGTATCGACGACGAAGCGGCCATTCAGCGTCTTGTCTCCGAACGCGATATTCAAGCGAACCGTGTAAAGCCCACCGATCCGCTTGGCCGGCGCACGAACCACGACTTTGCGCTGGGCCTCCACGGCGGGGGGGTCCATCAGCTCACTCCAAGAGACCGACTTCGCGCTATCACGCGCGGCCTTGATCGCGGCGGGCGAGCAGAGTTTGAGCGCGGTCGCTTCACTCAGGTAGTAACGCCACTCTTCGGCGCGCGCGGCACGACGGATACCCGCGCCCCAGGCGGCCTCCACCCCATCTTTCCAGATCACCAACGCCGCCTCGCCCAGGCGCTGAACCTCGTCCTCGGATTTGCCGCGCAGTCGGGAAAGCTGGCTTTCCAGCTTCGGCAAAGCCTCCGCGACCGAGCTCTTCCAGCGAGCTGCCGCGAATTCAGCGGCTTTCAGCGTGCCGGTTCGGGTCGCGAAGTAAGAGTCCGGCTCACGCGAGCAATCAAACTGGGAGAACTCTCGGTAAGACGGACCCGCACTTCGTACATAGAGAGTGGCCTGAGCGTCGAGCGCTTCGAGGGAGATGGCAAATTCACCTGGCTTCGACTCGCGCACGTTCCAGCCGACGGGCGAAAGCACGCGCTCGACCAACCAGCGCGAGCGATGCGGATTGCGTTCCGACGGATCGAGCTTCCACAGCGACTCCGACGTCAGGGGTGTAGCCGCTTCACGAGATTGGTAGCGAAGCGTGACCGAATAGTTGCCGCGGACCTTCTGATTCGAGGGTCCCTGACTCGAGGGCGGCGCAGCGATTGCGGAATCGACTCCGATACACAAAAAACCGATGCACAAAAAATCACTGATGATCCCGATGCCGCGCATGGGAAGGATCTTACAGTCGGAAGCGGGCCAGGTCGAGCTTCCGCGCCCAGCCATCGGCGATTCGGATGCGGTAGAAAGTCCCCTTTTCCAGGTGACGCGCCGTCTCGACACTCCCGTGCGCGTGAAGCTGCGCCTCGAGCTTGCCCTCGTGATAAGGCACGACGATCTCCCAGAGTTCGAGATCCTCACGAAACCGCGCTAAAACCGAGTCCCGGAGCCGGTCAATGTCCTCTCCATTCAGAGCGGAAACGAGCATTGCGCCCGGGGCCAGAAGCTTGGCTTGATTGCGTTCGGCTACGGTCTTGAGGCAGTCGGCCTTGTTCAAGACGAGCATTTTCGGCTTTTCCTTCAGCCCAAGCTCCTCCAAGACCTCTTCGGTCACGGCGATTTCCTCGCGCGCGATAGCGGAGCTGGCGTCCACGACATGGAGGAGCAAATCGGCCTGGTGAAGCTCTTCGAGAGTCGAGCGGAAGGAGGCGACGAGATTGTGGGGAAGCTTCCGAATGAATCCGACCGTGTCGATCGCGACGATCGGCGGATGCGCATGCGGGTCAAGCGCGCGCACGCTCGCATCGAGCGTGGCAAAGAGCTTGTCTTCGGCCAAAACACGGCTGTGCGTGAGCGCGTTCAACAGCGTGGATTTGCCGGCGTTGGTGTAGCCGACGATCGCCACCTTGAGCACGTCCTTGCGGGAGGCGCGCTGAACTTGCCGTTCTTTTTCGATGACCTTCAGCCGCGCACGGAGCGTAGAGATCCGGTCTTTGACGAGACGGCGATCGACCTCGATCTGCTTCTCGCCCATCCCGCGGCTCGCACCGCCTCCTCCGCCCCCGCCCCCGCGCTGACGCTCGAAGTGGGACCAGAAGTGGGCAAGACGGGGATAGAGGTACTGGAGACGGGCCATCTCGACCTGCGTCTTGGACTCCTTGGTCCGCGCATGTCTGGAAAAAATCTCCAGAATGACGCCCGGTCGATCCAGCGTGGGTTTGCCACCCAGGAACTTCTCGATATTCCGGAGCTGATTCGGGGAAAGTTCAAAATCGAAGATCACGGCTTCGGCCCGACCCATGTCGAGGAGCGTCTTGATCTCCTCAAGCTTGCCCTGGCCGATGTAGGTGCCGGGATGAATGCGGCGAATCGAGACCAGGAAAGGGTCGGCGTACTGTGCGCCGAGCGTCGTCAGCAGTCGCTCGAGTTCGCGCAAGGATTCCGGTTCTTCGCCGACGCAGAGACATCGGAGAGGACGGCCTTCGGGAGAGAGGGGAAGCAGTGACTCGGTCGCTTCAAGCATGTTAGATTCCCAGTTCTATGCTGAATACGGTCATTAACGTCAACGGCCATCTCCAATCTCTCGATGGCCCCCCCGGGCCGCCGGTGATTACCGCTTTTGACCGGGCCTACCTTTATGGCGACAGCCTCTACGAGGTGGTGAGATCCCACCGAGGCGCACTGCTTCACGTCGAAGAACATCTGATCCGCCTCGAAGAGTCCGCCCGGCTCTGCTCCATGGATCTGACGGTCTCGCGGGCTGAGTTTCGGAGCCAGATCGAAAAAAGCTACGCTCACTTCCGGAATCAGCCCGGAATGAGGGATCGCGACGCCTACGTACGCCTCATCGTTTCCCGGGGTGAAGGAAAGATCGGCTTCGGTAAATCCGCGGTGCTCTCCCCGACCCGCTACAGCCTGATTGTTCAGCCGCTCTCGGAACCCACGGAAGACGACGTCCGAAAAGGACTCCACCTGGGAATCGCTGAACGGCACCGGAACTCCCCGTTCGCGCTGACCCCCGCAATGAAGTCCGGGAACTACCTCAACAGCCTACTCGCCTTCATTGAGGTGACTCCCGACGGATACGACGACGCGCTCCTTTGCAATGCTGACGGACACGTCACCGAAGGCACCACGTTCAATGTCGGATACTTTCGTCGCGGAATTCTGTGCACTCCCCCGTTTGACATCGGAATCCTAGACGGCATCACTCGCCGCGAAGCCTTGACGCTGGCTCGTGAACTCGACATCGAAGTGCGCGAGACCCGGTTCCCGCGTGAACGGCTCTACGAAGCCGACGAAGTCTGGGTCACCTCCACGATCAAAGGTGTTTTTCCCGTCACGCGAGTCGACGGGCGTCGGATCGCCGACGGAAAACCCGGACCCCTCACCCTGCGCCTCCGCGCCGCCTATCAGAAAAGGATCGATCACCTTGCCCAATCCCATTCGTCGCTCGCGCGCTGAAGCCCGCGCCGCCGCGCGCCCCGATCCAAAGAAGCTCCTCCCCCCGATGATCAGCGCCGCCAAGGCGGCGGGCAAAGTGTTGATGAGCCATTTCAACCGACCGCTCAAAATCACCGAGAAAGCCGGAGCCGGCCTCGTCACCGAAGCGGATATCCGCGCCGAGGCCGCCGCCGTCCGCGTCCTCAAGCGCTCGCGTTTTGACTTCGACTTCCTGATGGAGGAGGCAGCCCCGGAGCTTCGCGCCGCCAACAAGTCCGGGCGCTGGGTGATCGACCCGCTCGACGGTACGACCAACTTCGTTCATCGGTTTCCGATGTTCTGCGTCTCAATTGGTGCGGAATGGGAAGGAGAAGTCGTGGCCGGCGTCATCTGGCATCCGGTCCTGAAGGATCTCTACACCGGCACGCTGGGCGGCGGCGCCTTCGTGAACGGAAAACGCATGCACGTCTCGCCGACCAAGAAAATCCGCGACTCGCTGCTCACCACGGGATTCACCTACCGCAAAAACAAATGGCTTCATCGCGAGATGGAAGCGTTCGAGAGACTGAGCGAAGTCGCGCGCGCGATCCGTCGGCCCGGCAGCGCCGCGCTCGATCTCGCGTACGTCGCGCGGGGCGTGTTCGATGGATTCTGGGAGCGCCGCCTCTCGCCTTGGGACATCGCGGCCGGGATGCTGCTCGTGCGCGAAGCCGGCGGGAAAGTGACGGACTTCTCCGGACAGGATTCCCAGCTGCTCGTACCCGAGATTCTGGCGTCAAACTCCTGGCTTCACGGCGATCTTTTGGCTTCGATTCAGCCGGAACTCTGCGATTTGCCTCGCGGAGTTTGACACCCTCTCCCCCACCTTCCTAAACTAGAAGGGATGGGCTTTTCACGCCCGGCCTACGGAGGGGCCAACGCACATGAACTCTTGGGTCTACCTGTTTTCAAAGTTCACGACCGAGATGCTCCTCCTCGAAGCAATCCTGATCCTTGCGCTCGTCGCGGGTTACGCCGGATTTTATACGCTTCGGAAACGCAAGCTCGGCGCCATCGATCAAACCGTTCCGAGCGGTGTCGTCAAAGGCTACCTCAACGATCTCATCGTGGACGCGCAACGAATCCAAGCGCAACTCTTCGGACTCCTGGGACCTCAAGCCGGTGGCGCGCTCGCACCATCCCCCACTGCGGGAATCCATACCGCCTCGCTGATGGCCACGGCCGGAGAAGGTGGCAAGAGTCCAGATCCGGCGCTCCTGGAGCAGCTCCGCACTTTCGAAACGAAAATGAACGAGCAGGGCAAATCCCTGCAGCAACTCCTCGCCGAAAAGCAAAAACTTGAGGCCGAGCTCAAAGCGCTTCGCGAAGCGCCGGCTCCCGCCGCCGGTAAGTCGGGTGAACCCGCGTCCGCCGCCCCTGCGGGCGACGTCTCCGATCTCCAGGACAAGATTCAGAGCCTCGAGTCCCGCCTGGCCGAGTACTCTATCATCGAGGACGACCTCGCCAACCTGAAGCGCCTGCAACAGGAGAACGCCCAGCTGCGCGCCGCACTCGAAGGTAAGGGCGGCATCGCTGCCATCGCGCCAGCGATCGCGGCAGGCGCCGTGGCCGCCGCATCGCCTACTCCGGCACCCGCCGAAGCCGCGGCCGTGGAAACCGGACTGGAAACCCTGTCCGCTGCGGATGACTCCGCACAACCTGAAGCCGCGACCTCAGCGAACGCTGAGTTCGAAGGCCTCGTCGATCAAGTGGAGAAGAGCATCGAAGCGGGCGCCTCCGAAGCATCCGAGCCGGCACCGGTCGTTGCGGAAGTCCCAGTCGCCGCCGAGGAACCCGCTCAAGCCGCGCCGGAGCAAGCGGCCTCGACAGCCGCGCCCGCGGCAGCTAGTCTGGACAACAAAACCGACGCCGACCTCGTCGAAGAATTCGAGAAAATGCTCAATGCTTAAGTTCCCCGCGGCTCTTTTCTGCATCACGCTCCCCTTCACCGCAGCTCTCGGCGCTTTACTCGCGTCTACCGCTACGGCCGCCACCCCGTCCGCCGCCACCGTGGCCAGCGGCGCGAAGGAATCCGAGAAAATCGGGCGTGAAATCAGGAAAGACCTCGCCGAGCGGCGCTCCCTTTCTTTTGGGCCGCTCGTTCGCATTTGGGAAACCAAGTACGGCGCCAAGGCCGTCCCTTCGCTGCTCAACCTCGCTTCTGACGCCAAACGCGCCGACACGGATCGGTACCTCGCGCTCATGGGTGCGGCCAAGCTGGGCGGCGAGCGGATCTCCCGACAAATCGCGCGCTACCTCTCTGACACCTCCTGGATGATTCGCTCGGGTGCCCTGCAAGCGCTCAGTGGCCTCAACGCCCGAGAAGAATCCCACCGCGTGATCGCGCTTCTAAAAGACCCCGCGCTCGTCGTGCGCGTGGAAGCCGTCCGCACCGTTGTGAAACTTCAACCGACCGGCTCCGTCGACGCGCTCCTCTCCTCGCTCGAAGATCCACGCAACTACCACGGCGGCAAGGCACAGTGGGTTCCCCAGGCCGCGCTTCGCGGCTTGATCGAACTGAAAGCCAAAGGCTCCGCGCCTCGTCTCCTGCCTTTGCTCTCTCGCAAAGACGACCCTCAGTTCCTCGAGATTACCGTCGAGGCGCTTGAGAAGCTCACCGGCCAGAAACTCAAGGCCGAGAGCCCGCTCCCGACGCGCGTTGAGGAGTGGAAGAAGACCCTCGCTTCGGCGTCTTAGGGCTTTCCTGTGGAGAACGGACAACTCCACCACATCGAGTACTACGTAGACGATCTCGAGCGTTCACAAACGTTCTGGAGCTGGCTGTTTCCGATACTCGGTTACTCCCTCAGCACCTGGGCCGACGGCGTAAACTGGACGCACCCGAACGGAACGTATTTCTGCTTCGTCCGCACGCAACCACTCGCGCGCGGCGTGAAGAACGACCGCCAGGGCGCCGGACTCAATCACCTGGCGTTCTACCACGCCTCAGCGACGCCACAGGCCGAGCTGGCCAGGGAGTTGGCGGCGCACGGGGCGCGCATGCTCTGGGACGAGCCGAACTACCTCTGCTTCGAAGATCCGAACGGTTTTGCGATCGAGCTGTACCTGAAGAAGCAGATCGACTGAGTGCTTCGGGGTGCGCTGCACCTTCGGCGCCGAAGGTGGGTGGGCAGGTGGTGCCTTGGTCCCGGTTCGCCTGAGGTCCAGATTCCAGCCTTCCGGCGCGGGAAAAGTTTCTAGTACATTTATTTTGTGTTGACTGGTTTTTGTAGAAATCTGTTTCTTGGAAACGGGTTCTTTATGAACGGGCCCGCTCGCTCCCTGGGAGACGCCAGGAGCGAAAAAGTTCCGGTCATCCGCGATTTCCGGAAAATTTCCCGTGCGGCCTTTTGTGGAACGATCTAGAGCAATTTTTCCGCTTCAAAAAGCCAGGTGTATGCAGAGTGAATGAAAAACTCGCTCTCCGACTCCGAACTTCTCTCTCGTGCCCAGGCGCTCGTTGCCGAGGAAACCTCCGCCACCGCCCGCGTGATCGAATGCCTCGAAGAGATCGAAAGGCGAAAGCTCTATTTGGAACGCGGCTATTCTAGCCTGCTCGCGTTTGCGGTGGAGTTTCTGGGCTATTCAGAACCTTCCGCCTTGCGACGGATCTCGGCTATGCGGGTCGTTCGCGAAGTGCCGAGCTTGAAGCCAGCGGTAGAATCCGGAGAGGTCTCCTTAACTACCCTGACGCAGGCGCAGCGGTTCTTTCGGATGGGGAGTTTTTCTTCTGAGGAGAAAAAGTCACTCGTCCTCGAACTCAAAGACCTCACCACTCGGGAAGTCGAGCGAGTGCTGACGTCCAAGAACCCGGACTACGGCCGCAAAGAGATTCTCAAGCCCATGAACGCTACACAAACCGAAGTGCGGTTTCTCGCGGAAGAGGGACTGTTGCAGGATTTGAAACGAATCCAAGAACTCTGGGGCCTCGGCACGCTGGAAGAAACCCTGACTCGTATGGCGAAGCTCACGCTCCAGAAAATCGAGGCTCCCGTGAAAGCGACGCCCCCGAAGCCCCATCGCCGACTTCCCGGCGCCGCCCTCAGGCGGACCGTCTTTCAAAGGGATCGCACGTGCACTTACCAGGACCGAGAAACGGGAAAGCGTTGCGGTTCGGCCTACGGACTTGAGGTGGATCACCGCCAGCCTTACGCCATGGGCGGACAAACCGTCCCCGAAAATCTCAGGCTGCTCTGCCGAGCGCATCACCGCTTCGTCACGAGGCAGGTCTTTCCCGCGATTCACAGGTCACCTTCGGCGCCGAAGGTGCTGTAAGACTAATTAAGTCCCACCCTCAGGAACCGGCGTACCGCTCTCCTGGTCGAGGAAATCCAGATCTGGATCCGAACCGCCAGGCGCCGCAGGTGTCGATGATTCCGCCGGTTCACTCACCGGCGCCATCAGCTCCTCGGCTTTTCGCTTTTCGATCTCGGAGAGCCGGAGACGGACCGATACGATCCGACCGATCCGGTAGAGCAAAGTCTTCTCTTCCACCCCATCGGTCTCGACGGGGCGCCAGCCTTCGAGCACGTCGTTCTGGATCATCTGTTCCTTTTGAACGCTGACCTTCACCGATGGGCGACCGTTGTAGAATCCCTTGGCGATGGAGAGTTTCAGCCGGTACTGCGCCTTGAGGTAGGAGTCGGCGCCGCCGAAGGACTCGATAAAATTCTTCTCACTCGTATTCTCGGTCCAGCGGGTCTGAATGAACCCGCCCTCACGGTTGGTGATGTCGAGGCGGAGCGATTTGATCGACTCGAGCACGCCCTGCCAGGCCGTATTGAAGTCCGTGAGATAAATCCGCGTGAACACCTGGGCCACATCCCCGCCGACGCTTTGCTTGTAGGCCGACATGCACCCGCCGAGCGCCAGCGGCATCACCGGGAGGAAAAGCAGCAGGAACAGGCGTGCTTTCGAGAGGCGATTCATCCCCTCTAGCGTAACACATTGCGGTCAAAAGCTTGCGATCCCCGAGCAGCCGTGTTGTGTTCAGGGTCCATGGCCGCCTCCGAAGCAATCCGAGTCCTGGAGCTTGAAGCCCGCGCGATCGACGCGTGCGCTGCTCGCCTAAAGACCCCCGCGGGGGGCCAAGCGTTCGCCCAGGCCATTGCTGCGATTGAGGAGTGCCTGGCCAAAAACGGGAAACTCATCGTTACGGGTCTCGGTAAATCCGGAAAGGTCGCGCAGAAAATCGCGGCAACCCTTTCCAGCACCGGCAGCCTAGCGCTCTACCTTCACCCGACCGAAGGACTACACGGCGACCTCGGCATCGTCACCGAACGCGACGTCGTCCTGGCCATCAGCTACACCGGCAACACTGAAGAACTCCTTCAACTGGCCCCCTCCCTGAAAGCCCGCGGAGCCCGCTTGATCGCGCTCGCCGGCAACGGCGCATCGCGCCTCGTGCAAACCAGTGACTTCTGGCTCGACGGCTCCGTCGAACAGGAAGCCTGCCCCCACAATCTCGCGCCTACGGCGAGCACCACGCTCGCCCTTGCGCTCGGCGACGCCATCGCCGTGACGCTGATGAAACGGCGCGGCTTTGCCGCCGAAGAGTTTGCCCGCAATCACCCGGCCGGGTCCCTGGGCCGACGCTTAAATTGGCGCGTGCACGACGTGATGCACTCCGGTGCAACCGTCGCCGTCGTGGCACCGGATGCACCGATGGACGAAGTCATCGTCCGTTCGACCGAGAAAAAACTGGGCGCCGTGCTCGTCATCGAAGGCACTCGACTCGCGGGCATCATCACGGATGGAGATCTCCGTCGTGCGCTCAGCCATCGGGAAAAATTCTTTCAAATGAAGGCGCGCGAAGTCATGACGGCCAGTCCCGTGACCGTCACGCCCGAAACCATGGCCGCCGACGCCTTGGCCCTGATGCGGGACCGACCCAGTCAGATCGCCGTGCTGCCAGTCATCGATTCAGCCGGAAACTGGAAAGGACTCGTCCGTCTCCATGACCTCGTCCGATCGCTCTAAGCCGAGCCTCGTCAAATCCGAGTCCGATGACAGCTGCGAGAAATGCGGCGGGCCACTGACCTGGCGTCAGGCGCATCCCCATCCCGTCGCGCGCCAGATTCTCTTCGGCGTCAGCTTCATTGTCTTCCTGCTGGTCTCGGATCGACTCAAAGAACATCGGCAAATTTTGTACGCCTGGTCGATCGTTCAAGCCGGACTTGGAATATGGCTCATTCGCGGCCGCATAGCGGCGAAAAAGCGAATTTTGCGTTGCATCCGGTGCAGCGCAACCTTACGATAACCATTCGATTTTACTAACCGCGGAGGCGACTCTTTTGAAACCGACCTTGAATCAACGGGCTATCCAGACTTCTATCGCAGTGATCATCGCGGGCGCGTTCAGCTTCGTCGCCGGCTGCTCCGGCTCGGCGGGCGCCAAGCCTAACTTCGTCTACAAAGACGCGCCCAAGCCCGGCATCGTCGCCAAAATCGGCGGCGAAGAGATCACCGAAGAGCAACTCATCGGCGAAGAGAAGCTCGACTTCTTTGAGCTCAAAAAACGTGAGTACGAACTCAAGCAAGAGCGCCTGAAAAAAGTCGTCGTCGAGAAGCTCGTCGGCGCCGAAGCCCAGAAGGCCGGCATGCCGCTCGAAGAA
>JBEIOW010000228.1:0-4455 GCA_040377385.1 Bacteriovoracaceae bacterium
CGACTTCGATGAAACCTACGACCTTGAAGGCCCCATCGACATCCTCGAAGCGACCGAGGACGACGCGCCCGTCATCAAATTCGTCAACTCGGTTCTCTTTCGCGCAGTCAAAGAGAAGGCCTCCGATATTCACATCGAGCCGTTCGAGAAGGAATTCGTCGTGCGCTTCCGGGTCGACGGTGTGCTCTACGATGTCATCCGCCAGCCCAAACGCGCGCATGCCGCGATCTCTTCACGGATCAAGGTCATGGGTCAGCTCGACATCGCCGAGAAACGGATCCCGCAAGACGGTCGTATTAAGATCAAACTCGCCGGCAAGGACATCGACTTGCGTCTCTCGACCGTTCCGACCAGTTTCGGCGAGCGGATCGTTCTCCGGATTCTCGAGCAAGGCAATACGGTGCTCGAACTCGAGCAGCTCGGTTTCAATGAACAGAGCCGCAAGCAGATCGAAAAGCTGATCGCGCGCAAGTACGGGATCATCCTCGTCACCGGACCCACGGGTTCCGGTAAGTCGACGACCTTGTCGGCGTGCCTCGTGAAGCTCAATTCGCCTGAACGCAACATCATGACGGTCGAAGACCCGATCGAATACCAGATTCCGGGCGTAAACCAGGTTCAGGCCAACCCAAAGATTGACCTCACTTTCGCTCGCGCCCTTCGCGCCTTCCTCCGGCAAAACCCGGACATCATCATGGTCGGCGAGATCCGGGACAAAGAGACGGCCGAGATCGCGATCAACGCCTCCCTCACGGGTCACTTGGTGCTCTCGACCCTGCACACCAACGACGCCGCCGGCTCCGTCACGCGTCTCGTCGATATGGGCGTGGAACCGTTCATGGTGGCCTCCTCCCTCCTCGGCGTCATTGCCCAGCGACTCATCCGGAAAGTCTGCACGAAGTGCCGCATTCCGCATGTTCCAACGGAATTCGAGATGACCGAGCTTGCGCTCGATTCGATCCCGCCAGGCTCAACGATCTTCAAAGCCGTGGGTTGTCCTTCTTGCTCCAACAGCGGCTACTCCGGCCGAACGGTTATCCACGAACTCATGATCGTGGACGACAAGATCCGCACTCTGATCGTGCGCTCAGAAGACGCGAGCACGATCAAGAAGGCGGCCCTAGCCAACGGGATGCTTTCGCTTCGCGAGGATGGCCTGCACAAGATCCTTTCCGGACACACGACGATCGATGAACTCATGCGTGCCACGCACGCTGAGGTCTAAAGGGAAAAATGGCGCCGATTTTCGACTACAAAGCGGTCTCGCTCGACGGCAAGTCCCAGAAGGGCTTGATCGAAGCGGACTCGTCCAAAACCGCGCGCCAGAAACTTAAGAAGCAGGGCCTCATGGTCACGGAGATCCGCGAAAAAAACGCGGCTCCGAAGGCGGGCCCCGCCGGATCCAAGAACACCGGCGGCAGCATGTTCGGCGGCCGCGCGAGCGTCAAAGACGTCGCCATGATGACCCGGCAGCTCGCCTCGCTCGTCAAGGCCAACATCCCGCTCGTCGAAGCGCTGACCGCGCTCACCGAGCAAACGGAAAAGCCGCTTTTGAAAGTGACCCTCGCGCAAGTGCGCCAGGACGTGAACGAAGGCCTTAGCCTCGCCAAGGCCTTCGCCAAGCATCCCAAGGTCTTTGACAACATCTTCATCAACATGATCGAGGCCGGCGAGAGTTCCGGCACGCTCACCCTCGTGATGATGCGTCTCGCGGACCTCAAAGAAGCCCAGATGCGCCTGCGCTCCAAAGTCATCAGCGGTATGATGTATCCGTCGCTGATGATGGGCGTAGCCGTGATCCTGCTGGTTGCGATCTTTACGTTTGTCATCCCGCAGTTAACGAAGGTCTTCGAGAGCATGAACAAGCCCATGCCCGCGACGACCAAGTTCCTCATTCTCGTCAGCGATACCCTCACGAGCTATTGGTACCTCTTCCTCGGCGGGACGATCTTCGGCATCTGGAGCTTCCTCCGCTGGAGCGCGTCCGAAAAAGGCCGCCCTAAGTGGGACGCGATCAAACTCAAGCTCCCCGTCTTTGGCATCCTGATCCGGATGATCGCCGTGACCCGGTTTGCGAGCACGATGGCCACGCTGCTCGGTAGCGGCGTTCCCATCATCACCGCCATGAACATCTCGAAGAACCTCGTCGGCAGCGCGCCCATCGCGCAGGCCATCGCCAACGCCCGCGAAAACATCACCGAAGGGCAATCCATTGCCGAGCCTCTCAAGAAGAGCGGGGAGTTCCCTCCGCTCGTCATTCATATGATCTCGATCGGCGAGAAGACGGGCGAGCTTCCCAACATGCTCCAAAACGTCGCCGAGACATACGAAGAGCAGGTCAATACGCGAATCGAAGGCATGACTGCGCTCCTCGAGCCGCTCATGATCGTCGGAATGGGCGGCGTGGTCGGCTTCATCGTCTTTTCCATCTTTGTACCGCTACTGGAAATCAGTAATATCTCGTAATTTCATCCACCTGAGCAAGGAGACCGCAGCTATGAACCCGTTCCTCGAAAGACTGAAGACCCGCACCCGCCCCTTCCCGCGCCTCGCGCGGAGCGAAGCCGGCTTTACCCTCACCGAGATGCTCATCGTGATCGCTTTGATCGCGCTCGTCGGCACGTTCGTCACGACGAACGTCATCAGCCGCTACCAGCGCTCCAAAGTCGACGCGACCAAGATCCAGATCAAGCAGCTCGGAGTGATCTTGGATGACTTCCGCCGTGAGTGCGGCTTCTACCCGACGACGGACCAAGGCCTAGACGCGCTCGTGAAGAAGCCGACCGCGGGCCGCGACTGCAAAAACTACGACCCCGAAGGCTACATCAAGGGTGGCAAGCTGCCGAACGACGGCTTCGGCCAACCCTTCGCCTACGAAGGCGACGGCAATCGCTACATCCTCAAGTCGCTCGGCAATGACAGCGCCGAAGGCGGCGAAGGCATCGATGCTGACATCTCGTCGAACGATGTCGACAAGTAACCCAAACTGATTAAGGAGCCCCCCCGGTGGCGATTCCGACCTCGAATCAGCAGGCTCGAAGCGCCCCGGGGGCCCCGTATGGGGCCTCCGGCTTCACGCTCATCGAGCTGCTCGTTGTGGTCGCGCTGATCGCGTTGATCGGAACGTTTGCGCTCCCGAGCGTCACCAACTTCTTCAAGCTTTCCCTGAATTCCGCGACCCGCGAGATGGCCTCGATCGTGAAGGAGACCTACAACTCCACCGCGATGAGCGGTCGCGTTCATCGCTTCGTTTTTGACTTCAACGAACAGAAATACTGGGTGGAGGCCGGGCCCCAAACCGTCCTCCTCGATACGGCCGAAAGTCGGGAACGCGAAGAGCGGCGCAAAAAATTCAGTAAGAAGGAAGAACCCAAAGAGAGCGAATTTCAGCTCGCCAAGGGCGTCACTCGCAGCAAGAAGTCCTTGCCCCGCGGCGTCGAATTCGAAGACGTCATCACTGAACAGAGCCCAGATCCGATCAAATCCGGGATCGTCTATAGCCACTTCTTCCCGCACGGACTCACCGAGCAGACGATCGTTCACCTCAAGGATACGTCCGACCACCACATCACCCTGATCATCTCCCCGATCCTCGGTCGAACTCGCATGATCGAGCGTTACCTGCCGAAGGAGGAAGCCTATGCGCAGTGAGCGCCTCCTCCGATCGCGTGACGGATTCACCTTGCTCGAGACGATGATCGCGATGGCGATCATGATGGTCGCTTTCTCGTCGATCTTGATGGTGCAAAGTTCCAGCATCAATACTTCCGCCAAGGCCAAGCAGATGAACGTCGTCGCGATGCTCTCGCGCAATCTGCTGATCGAGACCGAAGGCTTGATCGAGACCAAGAAATTCGAAGAGATCCGCTCCGAGGAGAAGGGGCAATTCCCCGACCCCTACCAGGACTACACCTGGACTCGGGAAGTGAAGGAAGTGACTCTTCCCGATCTCAGCGCGCTCTTTGCGCCACCCGAGGGAGGCGCCGCAGATCCCGCGGCAGGCGGCCAATCCACGGAGCTCCTGGGCAAACTCGTCACCAACTATCTTTCTAAAGCCGTCCGCGAAGTCATCGTCACCATCACCTGGAAACGGGGCGACGGGACGCAGAACTTTGCGGTCTCAATGTATTGGGTGGACCTCAACAGTGCGTTTCAACTTTCGCTCTGATCCACAGCTTGGCCGTTATTTAGGCGACCGGTCGGGGCTCACCCTGATCGAGGTCTTGATCTCGATCGTCCTGCTCGTCGTGATCAGTCTCTCGATCTATCAGGCGACGGTCTCCACCTATCGCTTGCGGGACGTTTTGCTCCATGAAGGTGACTTCTACAACGGAGTGCGCTTGGCGATGGGCTTGATCGAGCGCGACGTGAACGTGCTCTTCAGCCCCACGATTCTCCTTCCAGCTCCCTCCACGGGGACGACGACTGGCCAATCTAGCGCCGCCGGAGATCCAG
>JBEIOW010000164.1:0-5280 GCA_040377385.1 Bacteriovoracaceae bacterium
CGTTCAATATCTTGTACGGTGCCCGCATGATCAACCCGAAACTCACCTACCGCTTCCCACAGGTGGAAGAGTCCAATGAATCTGGGGTCTGGTCCACCGAATGGACCGTTCCGGCGGATCTCGTCTGCCTCGAGGGCCACTTCCCGGGCGAACCGATCCTGCCCGCTGTCGCCTCGCTCGACGCCACGCTCGAACTCGCACGGATCGCGACCCAATCCGCAGAGCCACTTCGTTTGAGTCGCCTTCGGTCCGCCAAACACCTCCAGCCCGTCCGGCCCGGCCTGACTTACCGAATCCAGCTCGAGCGCAAAGAGGCCGGCGCCTGGCGAGCTCGCTGGGAAAATGGCCAAGCCCTCGCCATCGATTTGAACTTTGAAACGCGGGATTAGCCCGCGAGATCCGCGACGAGCGTGTAGACGTCTTCCATCGTTCGTACCGCCTGCAGGCGTTCCGCATCGACCTTGATCTGGAGCTTTTCTTCGAGATGGACCAGCATATCGACCGCATCGAGGCTATCGAGCTTGAGCTCGTCAAAAAGCGTCGCCTCGGGTTTGAGTTTTT
Source organism: Bacteriovoracaceae bacterium (assembly GCA_040377385.1). GTDB lineage: Bacteria > Bdellovibrionota > UBA1018 > UBA1018 > UBA1018 > JBEIOW01. Next base: position 562 of record JBEIOW010000164.1, read on the forward strand.
CCATGGGAATCTCAAAGCCCTCATGCATCAGCGCGTTCACTTTGGCCACGATCTCGCCGCGAGTCATCAGGTAGGGGTCCTTAGTTGATTCCGGACACTACCAAACTGGTATTCATCCCGCCAAACGCAAAATTGGTGCTGATCGCATGGCGGAATGAACGCTTCTCGAGCGCCTGAAGATGCTGAATCCCCGCACACTCGGGGTCAATTTCCTGAAGATTTCGGGTCGGGATCAAAACGGATTCCTCGAGCATTTTCACGCAAGCGATCGCCTCCAGAGCGCCGCATGCCGCAAGAGAGTGCCCCAAATGACCTTTCAAGCTGCTCACCGGAACCCGGTCACCAAAGATTCTGCGCACAGCCTGTGCCTCTTCGCGGTCGCCCTGCACGGTCGCCGTCGCGTGGGCATTGAAGTAGCCAATGTCTTCGGCCTGAAGCCGAGCCCGCTCGAGCGATAGGCGCATCACGGTGTCCATCGCCTCGCCGTTCGGCTGACTCATGTGGTTGGCGTCGCAGATGACTGCACCGCCCGCGAGCTCCGCATGCGACCGCACGCCGCGGGCGCGCGCGCTCGCCTCGGTCTCAAGCACGACCACCCCTGCACCTTCAGAGACCACGAGTCCATCACGACGTGAATCGAAAGGGCGCGAGGCCTCGTCCGGCCGATCATTGAATCCGCGCGAAGCCGCGAGCACGACGTCAAAGACCGCAGCGCTGGTGTAGTGAAGCTCGTCCGCGCCGCCCGCGATGACGATGTCGTAGAGACCCGTTTGCAGAAGCTCCCAACCGTGAATAATCGCCTGCGCGGATGTCGAGCAGGCGCTCGACGGCGCGATGACCGGACCGACGAAACCGAGAGCCGCCGCGACGTTGGCCGCGACCGAATGATTCATCACCTTGAAGAACGTCGTGCCCATCTGGCCTTCCGGGCCGCCACGCTCGATCAGTTTCCGAAAGTAAGTCTCGAGCGTATCGGGACTGCCCGAAGTGGAGCCCAAGCAGATCGCGATGCGCGGCGTGGATTTTCCGCCACCGATTCCATGACCGGGAAGCAAGTCAGCCCCCCTCACCGCTTCGAGCGTGGCGACCACGGCAAGCTCCGACATCCGGGACATCGTCCGGCGAGCGCTGCGCGGGATCTGCGTGATGTCGTAAGCGGGAACGGAGGCCCCGAGATGCGAGTGAAGACCGACGTACTGTTTCCACTCCGGGCGCGCAGTAATTCCGGTCCGTCCGGCCTTCAGGCCCTCAAAGAATTCGCCGACGCCTAAGCCCAGCGAGCTCATCGCTCCCATTCCGGTGATGTGGACTTTCATGTGCTTCCTCTGCGTTCGCCCAGTTCCTTCAACAAAGGCTTGATGCCGACGATGTGCCCGCTCGTACGCAGACCCGCGATCGCCGCGCCCAACAAACCCGGGAAGAGTGTGCTCTGACCGGTAATCAAAAGATTGGGAACATGCGTCCTTGGACCGAGTGCGCGAGCGCCCGTGTGGGCGATGGAGTGATAGATTCCGTAGGGAGAGCCCTCCTCTCCGCCATTGAAGTGAAGGGAGCTGAGCGCCGTCGACGTCTCGTACTTCTGGATCGAGCGCACGAGGTTCGGATCGAATCGCGCGACGGTTTCCAGCACCCGCTCCGCATAGCCACGCTTCAGCGCGTGGTACTCTTCCGGACGCTTGGCGTACCGAGTATCCGCCCACGGCTTGAACCACTCCAGCGGGCCTGCGGAATGAAGATTGATCGGCGTACTCGCGGCGGCAGCGGCGCCACTCGCCTCGCCGCTTCGCTCGGCTGGCGAGATAAACACGGTGTTCGGCGGACGGTCCGGTGTGCCGGGATCGAGCATGAGATCAGGATCCAAGCTGTTGAAATAGTAATAGTTGCGGCGAGAATCCAAGGGTCGCCCCTCGCAGAGGGCGTACATTCCGAACAATCCGATCGTTTCCGGAATCTTGCCTAGACGCTCACGAAACGCCGGTGTCAGCGCCGAAGCATCCGACAGCATCGCGAAAGCCTGCTTGGGATGAATCCCGGAGATGACCCAGTCCGCTTCGATCCGGTCGCCGTCGACCGTCACGACCGCTTGCGCGATGCGGTCGAGCACTTCGATGCTCGCAACCCGCTTGCGCATCAGCACCTTGCCGCCCGCGGCTTCGATCACGCCGATAAATTTTTTGGTCAGCGCGTCTCCGCCACGCGCGAGGCCATAGGGCCCGCGAATCAGCGAATCCGTCACGATCGCGTGCATTCCGAAGGAGGCCTCCGCCGGAGGGACTCCATACAAGGTACAGTAGGAATAGAAGACGGCCCGTAGTGCAGGGTTCTGGGTCAGGCTCTCAACGACGGATTGGACTGGGGCTTCGAGCACTCGCGCCACAAATCCCATGTCGGTCGTATCGCTGAACTCATAGGTTGGAAAATTCCGCGCGACTTCGCGAACCTTTTCGAAGTAGCTGCGAATCGCGCCCCCCTCGCTAGGAAAAGCCGCGCTCAAACGACGCTCGGCTTCCGAGTACCCCTTGGGGATCTCGATGCTCAACTCCGGAAAATTCAGAACGTCGAAACCATCGGGATTCAGCGGTTCAAAGAGCGTTTCATCGTGCACGCCTAAGTAGTCGAGCAGAACGTGAAACGGCTGCCCGGGGTCCATAGCGCCGACGTAATGCGCGCCGGTATCGAAGCGCCGCCCGAAGCGATTAAAGCAATGCATGAAGCCGCCCGGCTTCGTGTGCTGCTCGAGCACGCAAACAGATTTTCCTTTTTTGGAAAGAATGGCCGCCGCCGTCAGCGAGGAGATTCCCGAGCCGATCAGGACGACGTCGAAGCGTTTCACGAGGGGAAGAGCCCGCCGTTTACGCTGAGCGTGTGGCCCGTCACGTAGCCGGCATCCGCGGAACAAAGAAACGAGACGGCACCGGCGACTTCTTCGGATTTCCCGACGCGTCCAAGAGGCACGCGCTTCACGAGTTCAGCTAGTCGTTCCTTGAGCTGAGGATCGTCGAGCATGGGAGTCTCGATAAATCCGGGCGACACAGCGTTCACGCGAATGCCGCGCGAGCCGACTTCCATCGCCAGAGTCTTGGTCATCGCGATGAGCGCAGCCTTGCTGGCGGCGTAGTTCATCTGACCAGCATTGCCGGTCTGTCCGGCCAAGGAGGCGACATTGACGATCGTTCCTGCGCGAGCGCGGATCATCTTCCGAACGCAGTAGCGCATGAGATAAAAGGCGCCGTAGGCGTTCGTGCGCATGACGCGATCAAAGGACTCGTCGGTCATGAGACCGGCGAGCGTATCCTCATGGATGCCCGCATTATTGACGAGCGCCGCGATCGGACGGCCCTCAAGGGTCTTCTCGAGCGCCGCTTCGATCGAGGACGAATCCTTCACATCAAAGCGGATCAGCTCCCCTTCCCCGCCCGCCGAGGTCACGGCGTCGAGGGTGGCGCGAGCGCCTTCCTCCCCCGAATGAAAGTGAATCAAGACACGGTAACCGTCCCGCGAAAGGCGGAGCGCAATCGCGCGGCCAATCCCGGAAGAAGCCCCCGTAATCAAAGCTAAAGGTTTGACGGCCACGGATCCCATTGGGCTATAGGTGTAGTCTGGAAATCATGGAAAACTCAACCCCCAGACCCTCATCCCCGTTCTGGATGTTCTATTTCCTGTCTTCGATTGGCGTCCTGGGTCTGCCCTCCATCTGCATCGGCTCTCTTTCCCTCAGGGCGGTGGATCGAGCCTTTCCCCGCGCTTGCCCCTGGGCCCTTCCCACCGCCGAACGAATTCTGCGGTACTTTTGCGAGCTCCTGATGCGCGTACAGCCATGGATTCGGGCGGAAATCGATTTTCCCAGTGAGTTTCAACGTCCCAGCCGTCCCGGAGAGCGGGGCTGTTTGATTGTCTCCAACCACCGCTCCCACCTCGACGCCTTCTACCTCCTGAGCGAAGTCGCGGGCTTGCGCCTGCTCGCTAAACGGACCCTTTTCCGGGTCCCTTTTCTGGGTCTGGTGATGTGGGGGACGCGTCAAATTCCGGTGAAACGGGGGCGACTCGACGACTTTGCCCGCGCGATCGATACGATCCGCAGCGGCCTGGAGCGGGGGGAACGGATTCACGTGTTCCCGGAGATGACCCGCTGCCCGGCGGGCACCGAAGGGACCCAGGAGTTCCTGAGTGCGCCCTTTCATGCCGCGCTCCAAGCTGGGGCACGAATCCTCCCGGTCGTCTTTTCCGGAACGGACCAGGCCTGGCCTAAAGGCGGAGGCCTGCATCCCGGCCTGAAGATTCGCATGAAGGCGCTCCCCCTGGTGGATCCCCGAACCGCATCGAACGAGGGAGAACGAGCGCTCACGGCCGACGCGCTTCGTTCGCGGGTCCGCGATCTGATCACGGAAGAACTTAGGCGAATGCAATCCGGGGCCCGCGCATGATCCTGCGCCTACGCGTCTGCATTCCCACTTACAACAATCCCGCGACCATCGCCCAGGTCGCCGAGGACTGTCTGCGTGAGACGCCTTTTCCCGTCCTGATCGTCGACGACGGCTCTGACGTCCCCGTAGAGTCCCACCTCGGGGCGGCCCCCCTTCGCGACGCCATTCTCAGCGGACGACTCGAGATCGTTCGATTCCCTACCAATCGCGGCAAAGGAAGCGCGCTCCAGGAGGCCTTTCGGCATTCCCTCGCGCGCGGCTTCACCCATCTGGTGACGATCGACGGCGACGGCGA
>JBEIOW010000483.1:0-2332 GCA_040377385.1 Bacteriovoracaceae bacterium
CCTGAGGATTGCCGCCCGCTCCGCAGGTGTACTGCGTTCCGGTGGCGACATCCTTTAAGATGAACGGCGCGGCCTCTGCGGAGGTCACGACCAGCAAAGCGAATGCAAAAACGGTGATCAGTTTCATAACGGGCTCCTTGGGTTCAAGGTTTGCGATCAAACTCTTGGATCCAGGGTAGCCTGCCTGTCGAGAAAACAAAGACGGTGCGCGTTAGCCAATGGGCTATTGCTTGCGCTGAATGCTAAACGCGACCTTCTGCACTCCGCCCGATTTGATCGTATCCACGAGCTCCGTGACCATCTCGAGCGTAACGGCCTTATCCGCTACGAGGAGGGCGGACGTGTTCGGATTGGCTTCGTAGAACGCCTTGGACTGCTCGCGCAAGCCTTCAAGCGTGATCGGCTTATTGTGTAGGAAGAGCTCGCCGTTCTTGCCCAGAACCACACGCAGCGGGACCTTGTCCTTCTCTTCCTTGGCGGTCGAGGCTTTGGGCAGGCTGATGTCGATCTTGGGCTGCATCACGAGCGGGGCGGCGACCATGAAGATGATCAGCACCACGAGAATGATGTCGACGAGCGGGATGACGTTGATCTCGACGATCCCATTGGAATCGTTGTTGGAGCGAGTGGAGCCAGCCATGATGAAGTCCCTCTCTTAGGCCTTGCGGCTTTTGGTGTACGCGAGGCACAGGTCCCGCGCGGCATCGATGTTGTTGAGGACGAGACCGACTTTCTTCTGGAACATGTTGAACGCGATGACCGCCGGAATGGCGACCGCGAGACCCGCCGCGGTAGCGACGAGCGCGTGACCGATGCCGGCCATAACGACTTCGTTTCCTTGGCCGGGCGCAACCGCAAGGTCGTTGAACGCTTTCATGATCCCCATGACCGTGCCGAGGAGGCCGATGTAGGGAGCATTGGAGGCGATGGTTCCGAGTAGGTTGAGATTCTTCTCGAGGGATGGCTTTTCAATCGTCTTGAAGGAGTTGAAGAGCTCGTCCAAGCCGGCTTCGCCGTGTTCCTTGACGAACGCGAGGCCGTAGCCGAGCGCACGTCCTTCAAGGGAAGCGGAAGACTGGAGCGTTTCCATCTTTTCGATGTTCTTGCCTTCGATGACTTTCCGGAACTCGACGGCCATGAGGTTGCTCGAGGAGCCGATCTTCTTCAGATAGAAGTAGCGTTCGATCATGATCGCGACGCTGACGACGCTTAGGAGAATCATGAAAAAGAGCAGCCCTTGGGCGGCGACATCGGCGATTTTAAAGAGGGTATCCATGAGATTCGCTTCCTTTCAGTGGTGCATGACCGTGCTGTCAGACGGAGTTCGTTTACTGCTGAGATAAATTGAAATCGACTCGGACCTGGTGATCCGCCACGCGGATAGGTTGGCCGTCCGCGCCTAGGAACGGACGATACTTCCACTGCGCGACTGCCCGGCGAGCCTCGTCCTGGAAGAGGTTGCGTTTCTCGCCGCCGACCACGCGGACATTCTCGACGGCGCCGGTCTCGTTGACGTCGACTTTGAGCAGGATCCAGCCTTCGGCGCCAGCGACGAGCGCGGCGCGTGGGTATTTCGGCTTGATCTTATAGAAGGGGCTGGTGCTTGCGATGCCCGCACCTTCGCCACCAGCGGCCATCGGACGCTGAACGGCGGCCTGAGAGGTGCCGACCACGTCGCTCTTTTCGTCTTGGAGTTCACGGGCGGTCTCGTCGACTTTCTCCGGCTTGACGGGCTCCACCTTGGCGACCGGTTCCACGCGCTGAACCGGCTTCGGCGCCCCTACGGCCGGGGCTTCGTCCAAGATCTCGTAACCGATCTCGGCGTCTTCCATCACGAGTGCGCTCGGTTGGATCAAGCCTGAGTGCACCACCGCGACGATCGTGGCCACCAAGAGAGCGTGGATCGCGATCGCAGCCACCATCGCTCCGGGCAGATGATGGGGAGCGAGTTGTCGAAGCAGGGGTTCTTTCATCGTCATCGTATGAGCCATCTGAGTTTCCTCTCTCAGGGTTCGGTTGAGTTCGAGTCAGGTCCGGTCTTTTCCTCGGTGCTTAGAAGCCGATCTTGTAGGCCGCCAAGAATTGCCGCCCGATCTGGTCATAAAGAGTCGTATCGAGCTGCAAGTTCGGGTTCGTATCGTCGAGCGGAGGGGTGGTTCCGAGCAGGTTTCGGATACCGAAGGTGAATTCCCCGAACGACTGAGTGTTGTAGACGTACTGCACGTCGAGCGTCGTGTAGTTGCTGAGGTTCCCCGCGGAGGCTACGGCTTTCTCGTGGCCGGCGATGGTGGTCGCAGTTCCCGTGATGCTGTGGCGGTCGGAAGCGACGTAC
>JBEIOW010000450.1:0-2562 GCA_040377385.1 Bacteriovoracaceae bacterium
GATGTGCTCTTGTTCTTCACGGACCATCTGACGCGCGAGTTCCTCGAGCGCGATATCGTCGCCGGCAAGGCGCGCTAGTTTTTTATAGAGGTCGAGCGCTTCCATCTCGTGGCGGAGGCTCTCTTCGAGGATGGAATTGATCGAGTGCTGGTTGGATTCTTCGACCGGAGGCGCGACCAGGGGAGGGTGACCGCCGAGCGAGGTGATCTTCTCGCCGATCGCGATCGTGTGATCGGAGCTTTCTTGGGCCTGCTCACGGAACCACTTCTGAATGGGGATGCGGTTATGGCCCATCACCATGAACGAGTAGTGGAGGTATCGGGTGATGCCGGCCATCTCGGATTGAAAGATCTTGTTGAGTACGTCCATGATTTCCGGACTGGCGGTGGTTTTATTCGGGGTAGACATCATCGGGGGCTCCTTAACATTGGCAAAATTCGGTTCATCGGAATTTAACGCCGTCCGGGCCCTGAAGCACGAAAAGAATCGGCATTTTGGCTAATCCAGGTTCGCGCCAAAAACCTATCTCTTGAAGGCGCGGAGGATCCTCCGTCATCCTAGGGAAAGCATGATGCTGCTTCCCGGGAGAAGGATTCTCCCTCTTTTTTTCACCCTCTCTTTCGGGGCCGGTTTCGTCCATGCGGCCACGGTGCCGATTCAGGGCTATTCGCCCCAGGAGAAGCGCTCCCTCCAGGTTCGTGTCCGGATCGCCGAGGAAGTCGCGACCTTTCGCGTGCGTGGCTTTGACCTGCACTTCATGGAGTATGGCGCGGGTCCGAGCACGTTTCCCGTCGCGCGTGCGGACCGAGCCACGGAGTGGTCCTTTCGCTGCACGGGCGGGAAACTCCACGTCACCGGCGGGGGCTCCAAGAAGCCCACGGTCGTGAAGGGTCCGCTGTCGGTGGAAAGTCCGGCGGGTTTTTTTCAGTTCAACGGACGACCTTATCGCGAAGCGCTTCACATCTACGCGAACCGATCCTCCTGCGAAGTCGTCAACGTGGTCGATCTCGAGAAGTACCTCGATGGCCTCGTGAACTCCGAGTTCAACTCCCGGTGGTCGTCCGAGGCGATCGCGGCTCAAGTGATCGCGGCTCGTACCTATGCGCTTTACGGCGTGCGTGAGGCCCGCAAGAATCCCAAGCGGCGCTACGATCTCGAGTCGACGATCAAGGATCAGGTCTACGACGGGACCGCAAAGGAAGACTACCGTGCTTCGCGCGAAGTGGCGCGCACGCGCGGATTGGTTCTTACGGTGAGGTCCGAACCACTCAAGGCGTTCTATCATTCAACGTGCGGGGGAATGACGGGACTGCCTCAAACGGTATGGGGTCAGGCGCATCGTGGATTCAATCGGATCGTGAAGTGCGATTACTGCACCGGCTCGCCAAAATTTCAGTGGAACGTCGAAGTGAGCGAGCGCGAGATTCGGGATGCACTCCTGGCATCGACCGATCGCAAGGGCTGGCCGCGGGATGCGGCGCGATTCCTGAGTTTAGGGAAACTGGATCGCTTCACGGTGGCGCGCTCGGATGGGCACGGTCGTGCCCTCGACCTGCGAGTGGTCTGGCGATTGGGCGCTGAGACGCGCGTGCTTCCGACTTCCGCCGCAGCACTGAGAAGTAAGCTCGGGACGACCCGGTTGCTGAGCACCTGGTTTGATGTTTCGGAGGCTCCGGCCGTACGCGCGCCTGCGGGCGCGAAGGCCCCGGCTCGCCGGTTTGTTCTCTCGGGTCGTGGATACGGACATGGCGTAGGGCTTTGCCAGTACGGCGCCAAGGGAATGGGCGAGCAGGGTTTCAAGGCGACTCAGATCCTGAAGCATTACTACCCGGGCGCGACGCTGTCGAAACTGTGGTAAGCCCGCCGTTACCGTGTCGTTCCAACTTTCCGACTACCTTTTTGAACTCCCTCCGGAGCTGATCGCGCAGGAGCCGTGCGAGCCGCGAGACGCGTCCCGTCTGCTCGTCCTGGATCGCCGCACGGGTGCCCGCGAGCACCGGGCGTTTCGTGAACTGCCAGAACTCCTTCAGCTCGGAGATCTGCTCGTGGCCAACAACACTCGTGTGATTCCGGCGCGACTGGTGGGGCGACGACTGCTCGAGGGGCCTCCGCCCGCCGAAGGGGGGAAGGTCGAATTCCTGATGCTGGAAGAGCTTGAACCTCGGGTCTGGGAAGGCGCTTTCCACTCGGCCGCCAAGCAGAAGCCGGGCGTGAAGTTTGTCGTGCCCACGCCCGATGGCTGGGGCCTGCAGGGTGAGCTCATCCGGGGCGCCTCCGAGTCGGCGAGCGGCACGGTGGTCGCTCGGTTCGATCGGGATCCCATCGAGAGCGGTGCAGGGGAGATTCCGCTTCCTCACTACATCGAGCGCGCCCTCACGCCGGCGGATTTAGAGCGCTACCAAACCTTGCATGCCTCGGTGCCCGGCTCCGCGGCCGCCCCAACGGCGGGGCTGCATTTCACCTCGGCGATTCGCGCGCGCCTGGAAGCGCGCGGAGTGGGTTGGGCCGAAGTGACGCTTCACGTGGGCCTCGGGACTTTTCGGCCCGTCAAGACCGCCGACA
>JBEIOW010000118.1:0-6443 GCA_040377385.1 Bacteriovoracaceae bacterium
ATTTCGTCGACGACCAGTGCATCGATTGCGACGCCTGTCGCACCGAGGCGCCGGAGAATTTCACGCGCAACGACGAGCACGGCTATTCGTACGTCTACAAGCAGCCGACCACGCCCGACGAAGAAGCCAAGAGCAAAGCCGCCCTTGAAGCTTGCCCCGTCGAAGCGATCGGCCTCGACGGCTGATCCGCCCGACGGCCTCAGCGATTCTTCAACTGCTCCAGATAGATCTTCATGTCCCGAATCTGCTCGGTCGACCATGACTTGGCAGGCGGGAATGGCATCTTACCCGCAGCCCCGTCCGGTCGCGAGACGCGGTCGACTAGTTTTTCGAGCAACGTCGAACCCGGAGCCTTGAGCTTCTGAATCAACGCGGCTTCGTCGTTCAGAGGAATCGCTCCGCCAAAGATCACGGTTGGAACTTCCGTACGATCCAGACCCGGAGTGACTGCTCCTTGCACGTGGCAAGCGACGCAAGTGTCGGGGAACTTGAAGGTCGAAGGCGCTCCATCCGATATGCCCGGAGCGTGAGGATCACTCACGAGCACCGGCGGACCCTGGGTCAGCTCGCGCTCTTTAGCTACGATGCGATCCAGCTCTTCTTGAAGAGCAGGATTCGCGGATTCACCGATCGCCGCACGGCTCTTCGCGGCGGTCCAAGTACAGAAATCCCGCGTTTCTCCGGCGGCGCGAGCCTTCGCATATTCCGCTTCCACCGCGCGCATCGTCGCCATACGAGGGAATTCCTCATTCACGAAGAAGTCACCGTAGGTCATCGTATCGGCGTGGTTCGACAGAGAGAAGTTTCGCGTATCGACGCCCCAAGGCTCAACGGCGAGACGGAGTTTCGCTAAGTGACCGAGAGACTTCTCGCGATCCTCAATCCCGAGGTAACGGTTAAAGCGGCCGAGTTCTCTCTTGAACGCATTCTCATCGCCGGGAAAAACGTTCTCGCGCCAATGTTTGAGCTGACGCTCTTTCTTGTCGGTGAAGTGGAAGTCTTGGCGCGCTTTCGTGTTCGCGCGCACGGAAGCATAAAGGCTATTGATATCGGTGGCTTCAATCGCCGGCATCTCAATCCGGTCACGCGTTACCCATTGCTTGGAGGCCGAATAGAAGCGGGAGGCATGCTTCACGTACCACTCCGGGTAGAAGTCAGCGACGTTCTGGCAGCCCATTCGGGCTTCATCCGAAGAAGTGCGCGAGTTGAAGACCTTGGCCGCGCCCGCGACCGCGTACTTGTACTTCGAGTAGACCGGTGAACCTGAAGGCGACTTGGCTTTTTGCAGCTTATGGTCGATCCGGCAGAAGTTCTTGTGCGCCATCTGGTTGAACATGCGCGTGCCAGGGCCGCTGTTATCGATGGTGTGCATCGATCCGCCCACGTGATCCACCCGATGCAAGCCGACGATCAAGAAATCCAATGGCCGCTTGAGCTGTTGGCGCGAAGCGTTTTGACTCCACTGCTTGGTTTCTTGCCACTCCTTGACGTCTTTCGGGATGGGCAAAAGGCTTAAGCGCTCGTCGTTCGGAACTTGCTTCGAATAGAAGTGCTGATAGCGCTTAATTTCTTTGGTGCCGCCCAAGAGCAAATCCTGACGGAAGGGAAGCTGACCTGCCCAGAAGTAATAAGGATCCCAGTTCGGCTTCGGATCTTCGTTGTTGCCGTTGACCGCGTGGCACTGGAGGCAGAGCGGAGGATTCTTCGCCACTTGCGGTGAGTGCGGCAGCGGATTTCCCGCGCGAATGCGTTCCAACCGCTCCGGAAGCGGCGTATCGCGCGGAAAGACAATTTCCCAAAACTCGAACTCGGCTTTAGCGCCATTCCAAGTGATGGCTTCCACGCGATCGTAACCGGCCGCCTTGGGATCCGTGTTGTAACCCACGACGAGCTCGGACTCAGGGCTCTTGATCAGGATTCGCGGATTCCCGGGGCTCGAAGCCTGCGCGCTCGCGCTGTGCTCCATAATGACTTGGTTCACGAAAAGCTCGGGCATCCGCCGCTTGAGCTCGACCAGGAATTTTGTCGTCGTCGTGAGCTGATCCTTCATCGGACCGCGCGCGTCTTCGAGTAGTTTTTTGTATTTCTCGACCCAGTTCGATTCGCAGGCGCCGCAGACGTCTGCAGGAGACTGCTTGGGGCATTCCCGAATCTCGGCTTTCGTAGGCGTCGCGTTCATCGTGGCGAAAACGAGACCTGCCATGACTGCATAAGCAAACTGCGTCCAATTCAACATAGGTCAATCATAACACATTACCGTACTGTTTTGGTACAGTATTGGGGCGTTATGACACTTTCGGATAAAACCTCATCATTACAGCGACTTACTGGAGATCAGTGAAACTTGCCGATTTCAACCGTCGGCGCCGAATCCGCGCCATGGGAGGCCAGGATCGCGATCTTTTGAGCGACTGTGCGGGCAATCTCCCGCAGTTTCACGGCCGGCTCCGACTGCGGATTCCGCACCACGATCGGCACGCCTTCGTCGCCGCCTTCGCGCACGGCCTGCACGATGGGGATCTCACCGAGGAAGCTCAGGTTAAACTTCTTGGCCAAGAGCTTCCCGCCATCTTTTCCGAACAGATGGTGGCGCTTGCCGGAGTCATCTTGGAAGTAGGCCATGTTCTCCACGATGCCCGCGATGGGAATCCGGACCTTATCGAACATATGGTAGGCCTTGCGCACGTCCTGCATCGAGACTTCTTGCGGAGTCGTAACGAGCACTGCGGCCGTGACCGGTACGAGCTGCGCGAGCGAAAGCTGAATATCGCCCGTGCCTGGAGGCATGTCGACGATCAGATAGTCGAGCTGACCCCACTGCACTTTGAAGCAGAACTGTTGAACGACATTGTGAAGCATCGGTCCGCGCCAAACGAGCGGCTGATCGCCTTGGATCAGGAAGCCCATCGACATGACCTTCACGCCGTGACTCGTCGGCGGAATGAACATTTCGCCCATTTTTTCGTCGTTCACGATCTTCGGCTCTTCCGTCACGCCCATCATCGTCGGCATGTTCGGCCCGTAAACGTCGGCGTCCATGAGACCCACGCGTGCGCCTTCCATCGCGAGCGAGAGCGCGAGGTTGGCCGCGACCGTGCTCTTACCCACTCCGCCTTTGCCCGAAGACACGGCGATGATGTTGGCCACGCCCGGAATCGATTGGCCCGCGCCCGGACCGCCAGAAACATTCTTCCCGCGCACCTGCGCGTCCATCTTCAGTTCGATTGAGCCCATGCCCGGAACCGTCGCAAGCGCTGCGCGAATATCCGCTTCGATTTTGCCCTTCATCGGACAGGCTGGAGTAGTGAGCACCGCGCGGAGTTTCACGCCGCCGTCCGGGCGCACTTCCAAGTCCTGAATCATCCCGAGCGTTACCAGATCGCGACCGAGGTCAGGATCTTGAACGGTGCGAAGAGCTTGCAGAACGGATTCACGGGAAGGGGTCATCGGGAACGGTCCTTTCGATGGGGGAGAGCCTTTTTCATATCCTTTTTACGCCTGTTTTTGCAATCCGTCATATCGGGTGATAGAGGTCGGACATGACCGAAAACAACGCGCCGCACGGCTCCTCCCACCTCTCCATCGGCAGCCCCCCGCTCGACGCCCGTCTCGAAAAGATGATGGCGCCCATGATGGCCCAGACCACCGAGATGCTTCGCCTGATCGGCGAGAACCCCGCGCGCGAAGGACTCCAAGACACCCCCAAACGCCACACCAAGGCGATGGCCTTCCTCACCTCGGGCTACCAGGCCAACTTAGACCAGCTCGTCGGCAAGGCGCTCTTTGATGCCGAATCGAGCGAGCTCGTCATCGTGCGCGACATCGAGCTCTTCTCGCTCTGCGAGCACCACCTGCTCCCCTTCCTCGGCAAGGCGCACGTCGCTTACATTCCAAACAAAAAGATTATCGGCCTCTCGAAGATCCCGCGCATCGTGGACGCGTTCGCGCGCCGACTCCAGGTTCAAGAGCGGCTCACCACCCAGGTCGCCGACTACCTCATGAAAATCCTGCAACCCCAAGGCGTGGCAGTCATCGTCGATGCTCAGCACATGTGCATGATGATGCGCGGGGTGGAAAAGCAAAACAGCTCCACCGTCACGAGCGCGATGCGCGGGGTCTTTCAAGAAGACGCTCGTTCGCGCCAAGAGCTCTTGAGCCTGCTCGGGACGATCGGGTCGCGGCGGTAAGCCTCCCTAGGCGCGCGTGATTCGCCCACGTCCTACTGAGATGGAGACGAATCTCCGATCGGACGGGGATGACCAGTTTTCGCGACGGCCCCTTCGGCCGCCTTCCTTGCTTCATCCATGCCCCCCACGATGACTCCGATGAAGAGATTCAGGATGATCATGGTCCCCAAGATGATGAAGCTCACAAAGTAGAAGGGCGCCAGGAGCGGAAAACTGACGGCGGAGGTTTTCATCAAATCGACCCAGCCTTCCAACGTCACCACCTGGAACAAGGTCAGAGACGCCTTGCTTAGGGAGCCAAAGTGCTCGGGATCAATCGCCCCGAACTGGAGAACTCCCAAAACCGAATAGATATAAAAAAGGATCCCCAGCAAAAGCCCCACGTACCCCATCGAAGAGAAACTCCGAATCAAGGCCTCGACGATGATTCGCAGCTGCGGGAAGACTCGAATGATCCGAAGCGCGCGCAGTACGCGAGCCAGCCTGAGAACGGCGACTCCCTGCCCGCCCCACGGCAACCAACACAGCACAACAACCAGGAAATCGAAAAAGTTCCACCCATCCCGGAAGAATCGGACGGGATTCCATCCGACCGCCCCCAAGCGCAGGCCCACCTCGAGCGAAAACCCGACAAGCAGGAAGCGATCAATCCCGCGAAGGAGATCCCCGTGCGAGGCCATCAGCCCCTGATCGGTCTCCAAGCCGATGACGACTGCGGAGCTTCCAATCAAAATCAGAGAAAGGGTTTGAAAGAGGCGCGAATCTACAAACCTGGAAATCGAGGTATTCATGCGTTTATGAAGGCAGAATCTATATCAGTGAAAATCAAACGCCAAGATCCTATCGGAATTCGAACGACGACCCATGGGCGGCACCTTCTCGGCTCGCGGGTCAGTCGACCAAGGGTCGACTCGGGCGTGCGGGACCTGAGGGGAGCCTGGACGCAAATCGCACCTTCGGCGCCGAAGGTGACGAGCCTTTATCAAATCGGCTCGCTAGCGAACAAACCCCTCTAGACCGTCCTGAAGAATCTTGGCGGTTGGCCAAATCTTCTTGATGTCTTCAATGCCGGACGAGCTTCCAGTGCCTTTAGTTACATACTGAATACATTCAAAACTTTGGGCGAAGAAAGCGGCACAAAACGGGTCGTGCTTAGGATCAAAAATTGGATTCACACCCACAATCAAACAATCACTAGCTCGAACACACTGACTAATCGCTTCTTCTCTTACTCTTAGAAGGTTGCTCTCATTAAAGTCCGCCTCTTTTCCATAGGTGAAGTTCGCCATTACTGGAAAACACAAGTCGTTTACAGCATAGCTGGCGACGTTCACGGGCGAGCAGCCTATAGAAAAAACATCTGGATGTTCAACGCATAGCTCATCGTTAGAGTTCCTTCGGAATGTCGTTACTCCATCGCTAAAATCTCTCGTTACTTCTCCAAAGGAAGACCGAGCTCCAGATTTCGAGAAAAAATTCACGGACCCATGCGGTTTATAAATCGCAACACCCTCTTGAGCAGGTTGTGCACCCAGAGTGGTACTGAAATGAGGATAGAAGAATTTAACTTTTCTTGCTTCAAGAGCTTGTTCAAAAAGTAGGTCGTAATTCAACGAGATCACAACCCACTCGTCCGCCGCCAAATTGATCTTTTCGATAAGCTCCACATATAAATCGCGCTTCATTCTGAAGCCAAGATCTACATCGATCTGCGGAGAGATCGAGCTGAGATCTGAAAACAGAAGACACAAAGATCTATGCAGAATCGATCGATCCGAGAGCGAAGTCGTTTTGTCCGCGCCGCTCAAAAGACTCAAAAGCTCTTCGTAATCCTCGATTCTAGGAAATAATCCGAAAATTTCCTCAGCTTTTGAGAATATTCTTACGTATTGAGCCGCTCCCCACTTGCTCTTCAGAAGAGCTGTATTCCTACGGCAAAATCCAAGCAACTCTGGGCCAAGCGGGGGAGAAGGATTTGATCTCGCACCTCTTGATGCACCTGCCCCAATAAAAAGAATCTTCTTCGAGGAGGCTCTAATGAAGCCCCCCCACCGCCGGCTCTTCCAGCGCATAACAATTCATCGAAAGGGATCCGTACTCGATCCCCGAGTGAATCGTCCGCAAGACATCCCCGGGCATGCTCGCACCTAAGGTCGCCATCAGAGGGAGGTAGTGCTCGTCCGTCGGATGCGCGCGCGCGGCTGAGGGGCCCTCCTCCGCGTAGCGCGCCAGCGCCAGCACGTCCTTCGCCACCAG
>JBEIOW010000447.1:0-2571 GCA_040377385.1 Bacteriovoracaceae bacterium
CGTAAGAAACGCAGAGGCCAGCGTCTCCTGAATCACTTGATCCATTCGCGCATCGTTCCAAACGATGATTGGGTTTTTGCCTCCCATTTGCAGATGGAGCGCTTTCCAGCTCTGATGAAGCGTATCCTGCTGAATTCGATTTCCGGTCTCGTAAGAGCCAGTGAATAAGATGCCGTCGATACCGTCATGAAGACAGAGACGTCGCCCCATCTCGGGACCGCCCTGAATCAAGTTGAACGCGCCCGACGGTAACCCCGCCTCTTGAAACGCTTCCGCGATAAGTTGAGACGTGTAGGGCGCTTTCTCCGTGGGCTTCACGACCACGGTATTCCCAGTCAACAAGGCCGGAATCACTTGTCCGACAAGACTCACTCCCGGAAATGGGAACGGCGTCAGCACGGCGAAAACGCCAAGCGGACGGTAGCGGCAGGTGCCTCGCGTATGATCCATGAGGTCCGGAATTTCGAAGTCCTTGATCCACTTCAGACCCTCACTCAGTGAGATGTCGATTTTATTGATCATCGCGACGACTTCGGTTCGCGCTTCCCACTGAGGTTTTCCAATCTCGCGCTGAATGGCCTCAATCAGCGCCTTATCACGCTTCATGAGGCAGCCTTGTACGCGTTTCAGCGCATCCATTCGCTCTGAGGGGGTTCTTTTTCTCCAAACCGCGAATGCTTCCCTCGCCGCTTGAACGGCCAGGGGGATCGCGCTGTAGGAATAAACGACTCGGCCCAAGTCATCGGCGAGATCAGCGGGGCTCTTCGCCTGCCACTCACCTGTCGGATCCACCGCCCAACGAAACTCGCCCCCGATGAAATCGCCTGAAAATGCCATAGATGAAGTCTAGAGCATGTCTAAGCCGCAGTAAAATGGACCGCTTCAATAAAATGGCATGAACGAAACCGCTGCCCCTGCGCGAACACCGAGCAATGAGAGCGCTTCCTCGGGATTCACGCCGGCAACTTGAACAACACCTGACTCAACTCGACCAAGGACGGAGACCGCCCTGAAAGTCCCGGGCTGTGCAGGCTGAGAAGCACTAAGTAACCCGGCCTCGAGGCGCGATTGATCCACCGCCTTATCCGCGAAAGCGAGCGCTCCGTGAGTCGCTTTCTTGATCGGATGGACGTCGTCCACGTTAGCCCAAAGGTGAGGTCCGGCGTCGAAGGGATCAACCTGGTTCTTATAGGTGAATCCGATCTTCTTGAGCATGTGCAATACAGGTTCGGTGTCTTTCCCAACTTTTCCGATGGCGTTCCGCGCATCGGCCGGCAGAAAGGTTGTATAGATCTTGCCCGTAGGGAAAAGTGAGAAGATGAATTCCTTGTTCTTCGCGCACAACTGGTCCGCTTCCCAGTAGTCCATATTGGTAAATCGTCGACCAATCGCTTCCCAAAGCGGGGATTGGCCTTTCTTGTTGAGCGGTGGCAGCAGCTCGGCGATCAACTTTCGTTTGAAACGCGACCGGTTCATCGCAACGAATAGGAAGCGCGCGAACGAGATCTGCCGCCCCACCCGCGATTCATGATTTCGGTGCTCCGGATCGATCACCAAACCGCCCAACTCCGAAGGGCCATTGGTGTCGTATCGAAGTTTGAGCGTGCCGTGAATAAAGCCGGTGTTAATCGTCTCCGAGAATTTTCGCTCGCTGCCGACTTCGAAGTAAAAGTGCGGAGCATCCGCAGTGCCGTGCTGTGCCGCGATCATCGAGGTGCCGAGTACTTTTCCGGTCTGTGTATCTTCGGCAACAAACACGTACTTCGCGTCGAACTTATTGGTGAGCTGGTCACTAAAGGACTGGGTTGACTTGATGATCTTTTCGCGCAAAAGATCGCGATCGCTAGGAAGATTGAACATCCCAGGGATTTGCGCGAACCGCTCCAGCGCATCTAGATCTTTTTCTTGGATCTCCCGCAGCAGAATCACAGACACACCCGCTCGATCATTCTACGGTAGAACTCGACGGCCTTCTCAATCTGCGCGAGATCAACCGACTCATCGGGAAAATGAGAAGCACCCAACATTTTTCCTGGGCCGAAAATCAGGGAAGGAAAAGATGCTTGGGCAAATAGGGCGGCCTCGGTCGACGCGGACGCACGAGACAAGCCCACTGGGAGCTTCGACATCTCGAGAGCCGCCTGTGCTTCGTGCGCGAATTCGGTGTCAGTACCCGTCTGCAGCGCCGGATTAAGGCGCTCTCGCGCAATCGTAATGTTGAGGTTTGGATAACGAGTGGCGATCGCGCGAACCCGGGAGAAAACATCCTCCTGGGCGGCCTCGTGACTCAGGGTCGGTAGGAGGCGAATCTCAAACCCGAGCTCAATACTCCCAGGCTTTTGTCGGAAATTTCCAAAATTGAGCGTCGAGTACGGGGGGATAAAGCCCTCGTCCGCGTTCGACCGAAATTCGTGGGCGATCTTGCGGAACAACCCGGCGAACTCATCTAGGCAGGCGTGGAGATTCTCGGGCAGAAACTTCACACCGGTCTCGCCCAGGCCACCTAGCTCTGCACGGAAAGCATTGGGAGCACCCGGCAGTTCCGTATGCTCGCGGAAGAATCTCTTGAAG
>JBEIOW010000261.1:0-4100 GCA_040377385.1 Bacteriovoracaceae bacterium
AAGAGCGAACGTACGCAGAACCCGGAAGGCCATGATGGGGCCGGAATCATCTTTCAACAGGATGATCTTCCCAACGCGTGGCTGCGCACCTTCACCATCGTCGAAAAGATAGGATCGGGTGGACGTTACCATTTTGATCGCTTTCACCGGAAAGCGACGGGCTTCGATTTCGGGCAACTCGTCGTCTTTTACTGGGGGAGGAAATGCATCAGTATCCGAAACGCTGAAGCCGCGCTTCGTGGCGGGTTTTCGAGCACCATCAGGGGTGGGCGCGTTTGCCGACCCGAGCGCGGGCACGAGAAGCAGCATTAATAGGACGGCCGCCATGCGATAGCCGTCCAAAATAACGCCGCCTAAATTCATTCCTCTCCCCATGATGAATTGATTCTATCGGGAGCCCATCGTGCAGTCGACCGGAGTGCTTTTGACGGTTTTGCGACGACGCCAAAGGTCTGACGCATTTTGGGCAAAAGTGAGGTCGCCAGCGTGCCTCATTTATAGTTAAGTGTGCGGGATGCTCCAGCGCCGCTCCAACCCTCGTCTCTTCGCGATTCAAATAGGCGGCCTTCTCGCCTTGGCGATCGGGTCGTCGAGTTCAGCCGCGGACCTCTTGGATAGCGAGTCCGCGCGTTTTTTGCGCGAGCGTAAATGGGACGACGCCATCCTCTCACTGAAGCGTTTGGAGCGACGAGACCCGTCCGTTGAGGTCAAGGTGGAGCTCTCCAGGGCAATGTTCTACAGCGGAAGGCGAGAGGAGTCGGTAGCGCTGCTTCAGCGAACGATGAAGTCGGCGCGATCAGCGAAGGACAAGGACTTTCTCGCGAAGCGCGTGCAGATCGTCTCGCGCCTCTTTTACACGCAGACCACATTTCTGATGTACCAGGAGGGGCTGCATCTTTTGGAAGCGAGAAAACTTCGCGCCGCACGAGATCGTTTCGAGCAAGCCCTCGCGCAGGAGCCGGACAATTTGGAGATTCTCGTTCGTCTTGCGCAGGCGCAGGCGCTTTCGTCGGACCCAGACTCCTCATCGGAGCGCTTACGTCTGGCCAAAAAACTGAACCCCGAGGACCCGGAGATTCGGTTGTGGCTGGGGAGGGCGCTTTTTTTCCGAGGAGAGATCGTTCCGGCGTTGGATGAGCTGCGTGCGGCGCATCAGCAGATGTCGGAAAGCGAGGAAAGCGCTTTGTGGTTAGCCGAAGCCTTGATCTCGTCCGGTCAAAGAGGATCGGCTGTACAAATGCTGGAAAAGCACCTGCAGCGGTATCCGATGCACCTTCAGGCCTTGGTGTACTTCGCAGAACAGCGTTACGAAGCGGCTGGTAAAGACAGTCAATCGCTCTGGGCCGTCAGAAAAGACCTGCAGCTCGTTCGCAGCCGCTTGAATGACTACCTCAATGAGAAGCGAAGCTATCCTTCCGACTCTCTTCATCTGGATCTTCGTAACGCGACGGAGCTGAAACAGACTCTCGATGCCCTCAGTCAGAAAGTGGATGCCAAGCTTTCTTCGGGTTCGCGCCCTGTTGCGGAGAGTTAACCTCGGATCGGCTTGACGTTCCTCTCGCCGGCCACTAGACCCTCTGGCGGGGGTACTGTCTTTTGTCGAATCAGAAAATTTTCATCGCAGTGGCCGGCAACATCGGGACGGGCAAAACCACGCTCACGCAGATGCTGTCCAAACGATTTGGCTGGGAAGCACACTACGAGGTGGTGGCGGACAATCCGTATCTCGCCGACTTCTACGGCGACATGGATCGCTGGTCCTTTCCGCTGCAGGTGTTTTTTCTCAACTCCCGTTTTCGTGCCCATCAAACCGTCTCCACGCGCTCAAATAGTGCGATCCAAGACCGGACGATTTATGAGGACGCCAACATCTTTGCTCGCAATCTTTACGAGCAAGGCCAGATGTCGGAACGCGACTACCGCAATTACTTTGAGCTCTACAAAACGATGGTCGGATTTTTGACGCCGCCTGACCTGATCGTCTACCTCCGGAAATCGCTCCCTAAGCTCAAAGAGCGGATCGCTCTTCGTGCCCGTGAATATGAGAAGAACATCCCGGACGAGTACCTTTCTTGTCTGAACCGGTATTACGACGACTGGATGCGAGAGTATGAGGGTAAGAAACTCATTCTCGAGACCGATGACTTGGATTTTCTGAACAATTCCAGCCACTTCAATTTTTTAACGCAGTCGATTGTAGGCGCTCTGGATCAGCGGGATCTGTTTTTGGAATCCCGCATGGCAGCGCGTTAATTTTCTTCTGTTAAGTCCTGCGCTTCAACCACCGAAATGTCGTGTGGAGACGAGCAACTATGGGACTTTTCACTTTGCGTAAACGTACGAGCTTCCCTATCGGGCTTGCCGCCTTGAGCGTGACCTTCGCTCTCAGCTTGGGCGCCTGTTCTTCCAGTCAAACGGAAGGCGAGTCGGAAGACGTATCTTTGGAAGAGGCCACGGATGAGATGGCTCAGACGGACCCAGCGCCGGCTGAGGGCGCGGAACTCGTGCCTGACGCCGCAGCGAGTGCCGATCCCAATCTTGACGATGTGGCAGCACTGGACGCCATGGATGGACCGCCGATCACCGATACACCCACGCAGGCTCCCGAAGCGATGCCGCCTGAAGAGACCGTCGCTGGATTAGATAGTTCAGCGCCCGCCCCGATCGCGGATACGCCCGCCTACGAGCCCCCTCCGGCGATGACCGAACCCGTGGCTCAATCGGGGTCTGGGCAGTACGAGGACTACTCGGTTCAAGGCGGCGACACGCTGATGAAAATCGCCTTTGAGACTTACGGCGACGTCTATCAGTGGAAGAAAATCTACGAAGACAATCGCGATAGAATCCAAGATCCGAACCGCATTCCTAGCGGTACGGTGTTGAAACTGGAAAAGGCGAGTTCCCCGGTGGCGATCGATCGCAGTGGCGATCGGTTTCAGATTCGCCCGGGCGACACTCTCGGCAAGATTTCGTCCGAAATCTACGGCACTCCCCGTAAGTGGCGCAAAATTTACGAACGAAACAAGACGTTGATTCGGGACCCTAACCGGATCTTCGCTGGATTCTACGTGTACTACACGGTGACTCCGGAAGAGCGGCAAGAGGCGGAGCGGCTCCGGCAGGAACGCGAAGCACCAGCACCGACTCCGGATCCTCTGGCCAACGCCGCTCCTCCGGCACCTGCGCCTGCGGCGGAACCGGCACGCGCTCCAGCTTCGGCAGCCCCCGTCCAAGAGACGCCTCCGGCTCAGACGGCTCCGGCCGCGCAACCCGCGTCGCCTTGAAATCGTAGGGCATCCCCGTCACGATAGGGGGATGCTCCGGATATCCATCTATGCCTTCCTGATTGGGTCGTTGCTGACAGGCTGTTCAGCCGTACCCGTTCGTCAGGAGCTTCCGCGCGCCGAACAGGCCAAGCAAGACAATCGAATTGGCGCGAAGATCATCCCTATCTTTGAAGAGACCGTGAAGCTCAAACAAGATCCGGAGATCTCGGTCTTCTTGCGAGAGATCGCTCTGCGCCTGTTGCCGGCGGTAGGGAGCGGAGAACTGGTCGACTCTCCTATCGGAGTATTTCTTCTCGAGGACCGCGCAGGTCAATGGCGTAACTTCAGTTTGCCGGGAAATCGAGTCTATCTCTCTACGGCACTGCTGAAGAGGATGGATTCGGAGAGTGAAATCGCCGCCGCCATTGCGATGGAGTTATCGCACCTTTACCGGAGAAATCGCACTCGGCGGATCGAGGCAGCTGCCGGAATAGACTCTTCGGATAGTTCCTCGAAGAAGAGCCCGTCGGAATGGATTGATTCGGCTACACGCGAAGAGGTGATCGCCGCCCTTGGCCCGTTCGGTGCGTTCACGCTGAAAAAAGAAGAACTGATTGAAGTGTCTGGAGATGCGATCAAAGCACTTTACGTTGCCGGATACGATCCCCGCGGAGTGACGACTTTTCTCACTGAATCCGCCGCGAATCCCATTCGACTGAGTTACCCTAAGGAATGGGTCGCGGAGATGCTGGAAGAGGCGCGTCGAGCCATCGTCCAGTATCCGCCGCTTAAAAACCCGATCGTTCGAACTGCGCGATTCATCGCAACCCAGAA
>JBEIOW010000462.1:0-2468 GCA_040377385.1 Bacteriovoracaceae bacterium
CCGACTTTTCCGCCAGAACTTCCTGGGCGGAATGCTCGTCGTGCTGCCGATTGGCGTCATCGTTTGGATCCTTTGGAGCGCGCTCGGCGTGCTCTGGGACATGCAAAGCTCCTTGCCCGATCCACTTCGTCCCGAAGGTTGGGTCGACGACGCAAGCGCGCTCTTTCTTCTTAAGACGCTCCTGATGGGCGCCCAGATTATCCTGATCGGTCTCGGAATCTCGCTCGTGGGTTGGCTCTCCAAACAGTTTCTCGGGCGCAAGCTCCTTGAACTCATCGCCATCCTCATTGCGCGCATTCCGGTGCTCAGCAGCATCTACAGCGCGCTCGACCAGCTCCTCCGCACCTTCGCCTCAAGCAGCGGAGGCAAGCAATTCAACCGCGTCGTCTACGTCGAGTATCCACGCGCAGGCAGCTGGGCGCTCGCGTTTGTCACCGGGCCCGTCTCCGGAAAACTCACCGAAGACACGGCCACACGATTTCTCAATCTGTACGTTCCGACCACGCCGAACCCCACTTCCGGCTTCCACCTGATGGTGCCCGAGTCCGAAGTGAAGGAAAGCGGCCTCAGCGTCGAAGAAGCTTTCAAGACCATTCTCTCGCTCGGCATCGTTCAGAAAGGTTCTTCCGGCTCCGGAGCCAAAGCCCGTGTCTGAGCATCCCAAGAAGACCGGAAAGAAACCGGAAGAAGAACAGCTCATCGCGAAGAACCCGCTCGCTCACGCTAACTTCTTCATCGAGGAGATGGTCGAAGCCGGCATGGTACTCAAGGGTACCGAGATCAAAAGCTTGCGCGCCACTTCTCCGAACATGCGTGACTCCTTCGTCGAAGTCCGTCGGCGCGAGGGTTCGCTCGAAGCCTACGTTCTCAATCTTCACATCGGTCCCTACAGCCACGGCAATATCTGGAATCACGAGGCAACGCGTCCTCGCAAGCTGCTACTTCATCGCAACCAGATCAACCGGATCCACGGCGCCATCACGCAAGACGGGCGAACCTGCATCCCGATTCGTCTCTATTTGAAAAAGGGGTATGCCAAACTCGAGCTCGGCTTGGGACGAGGCAAAAAGAAGGGCGACAAGCGCGACACGCAAAAAGAGCGCTCAGCGAACCTCGAGATGGATCGCGCGATGAAGTCTAACCACCGGAGGCGAAAGTGAGCGGCCTCCCGTTTGCGCCCGTTCAGCACCTTTCCGAACTCCTTCCGCGCCTCGCTCAGGCGCGCGAATCACTCCTCTTCTCGACCGACGTTCCGTATCGCCAACTCTCCCGCGAGGCCTCGTTGCTCGCGCTCGCGTGGCGACAGCTCGGCGCCGAACCCGGCGACCGAGTTGCACTCCTGTGTCGCGGAACTGCAACTTCCGTTCGCCTTGAACTCTCGCTCGCGGCAGCCGGCCTCGTCTCCGTTCCTTTGCATCCTTCGTCCGGAGCCGAGCTCCTCTCGCGTGCCGTGCGCGAGACGGGTGCGCGCTTCCTCGTCTGCGAAGATCTCGCGCAGTTCGAAAAATTCCACTCCCGGCACTCCGAATTGACCGCCGTGAAGAATGTGCTCGTTCTGGATCCGGCCGCGCTCCGAGTCGCTGCCGAGTCCGCGGTCGCCATCTCGCCCGATGCGTTTCTCGAACTCGGACGGCGGCGGCAGAACCTTCGCCCCGACGATCTCGATGCTCTCCGTGATGAACTCTCGGCGGACTCGCCCTCCTGCATTCTGCTCACGCCGGGCACGAGCGGCGAATCTCGCTGGGTAGAAATCTCCCACCGCGCGCAGATCCAGGCGCTGCTGAACCTCGCGCAGGCCTTCGGGCCAGACGCTTTGCGGTTCGGAAAAGAAATCTCCCTTTCGCTTTTGCCTTTCAGTCATGTCTTTGGACGCCTCGAACTTTGGCTGAGCCTGCTCTGCGGCTGGCGGATAGAATTCACTTCCCGCAAAGACAATCACGGAGCCGAGCTGCGGAAGGTTCGCCCAACCCTCCTCTTTGCCGGACCGCGTGCGTTCGAGCAGCTCCACGAAGAATTCACCGAGTCGGAATCCCAGTTACGCTCTGGATTTTCGCTTCGCCGTGCGATCCGGTCGCGGGTCCCGTTTCGGACGCGGCACCAGCTGCGCGCGTTTCTGGGCGGACGCATGCGCTGGATGTTCTGTGGCGGGGATCCTTTGGCCGAAACCGTTTCGTTTGCCTTTCATGCCGCCGGAATCCCGATCATCGAGGGTTACGGATTGACGGAGACTGCCGGTCCCGTCACCGCCAACCTCCCTCAGCAAATCCGCCGAGGAAGCGCGGGACGACCGCTTCCTGGAAATCAGATCCGTATCGACGATGAGGGCCAGATTTGGGTCCGCTCCAACTCGGCTGCCACGGAAGATTGGCTGGCGACTGGCGACTTGGGCAAACTCGACGTTGAAGGCACTCTCTGGGTGCTCGACCGGGTCACTCATCCCATCCAACTTGAAGACGGCACCCGCATCC
>JBEIOW010000266.1:0-4013 GCA_040377385.1 Bacteriovoracaceae bacterium
CAAAAGCGTGATATCCGGAGAAGTCAGCCCGCGCACAAAAGAAAATATAATCCGTTTTTTCCGCATTCAAAACAGCAGCCCTGCCAAGGGATTCACCGTGGCTGCACGCCAGCATCTTTTGAGCCTTCCGTGGAAAGGCAACGTGCGTGAGCTTGAAAATGCCGTTGAACGCGCGGTGGTGCTTTGTGATCGTGAGCTGATCGACGTTTATGATCTTCCTGTCGGTGTGATTTCAGCGGCAGCCGTTCCGTTCACGCAAGCCGCGGATCCTGTTGCTTCAGCAGTAGGTGCGGTTGAGTCTGAGCCTTCGGTCGACGCCGTCGCGCAGGAATCGCGCGTGCCGGCTTACGTTGCTCCTCCGATGAGCATGTCGGTGCCAGCGCCCGTGGTTGAGCCGGAAGAAGAGTATTTCCTTTTACCGATGGACACCGAGTCGCTTCCTCCTCTCGAGGAAGTAGAGCTAGCTTACATGCGCGCGGTGATGAAGCGAGTGGGCGACGTCAAAGAGCGGGCTTCTAAGATTCTTGGGATCGATCGGAAGACGCTCTACCGGAAGTTTAAGGACCAGTCGGCACCGAACGCGGATCGGCCTGAGTCGGGAACTCTAAGTGTTTCGTCCGTGCACTGAAAGCGACGTAGGAAACTCTAAGTGGGTTTGCGCGCTCGAGCTGGGATTCATCGGAGCGAGGGCGCGGACCCGGTTAGCCTAGGGGTTGGTCAGCGCTTTGCCTGTGGAGCCACTCCTCAAAACGGTGAAGACCGTCTTGGATGGGAGGAAGTTGGTGCTCGGAAGCCCAAATTTCCAGCTCGCGGCCCAGGACAGCGAGTTCGGAGAAGCCGAATAAGTCGGCACTTCCCTTCAGCCGGTGTCCGACTTCCCGAATATGATCGAGTTGGCCGTTTTCAAGAGCCTGGCGGCAGTTCAAAAGGTCCTGGCGGCGTCGTTTGACGTAACGCTCAAGCGTCTCTTTGGAGTGCATAGGCTGTTGGATTTCCACTGGGTGTTTTTCGCAGATGGCCTTCGAGCAGGCAAGGTCTATGTGACTCAGAATGTTGTAGAATCCCGAAGTGCCGCCAAATACCAGGATTGATTAAGAATTGGATCAACTAGAAGGATCGAAATAGTGTTTCAAAACGGGGTGAAGATCATTCGGAAGCGGCTGCGAGTGATCCCTCTGCTCTTTCGAGGTCTTTCTGGTTGGGGCTTCCTCGCTGGAGTCTTCATCTCGGTCCTGGTTTTTTTTGCCGCGGAAAACGCTCTCATGAAAGACCATCGCTACCGATTCGATTCGGTAGCGCGGGAGCTGCACCAGACCCTCTCGAATCGCCTGGAGAATACATCGCTTGTCCTGCGTGGAGCCCAGGCGCTCGCCCATAGTCAGCAAAACCTGAAGCGGCATGAGTTTGCGGCCTATGTCGCCCAAATGGATTTTGAGCAGCTGGGCATCGGTGTCCGCCGATTGGGGTTGGTGGAAAGGGTCTCAACAAGCTTCATTGAGCGGCACACCCGCACAGTCCGCGCCGATGGTTGGAAGAATTATCGGATTTGGCCGGAACCTAGCCGCGCTGATGCCTATCCCATTGTGTACTTGCAACCGAATGAGGCGGAGGTTGTTGCATCTCTCGGCTTCGATATGTCGACTCGACCTGGGCGCTGGGCGGCCATGGAGACGGCTCGGGACAGTGGTCAGGTCGCCTTCAGTCCCGTGATCGATCTTTTGCCTGCGAATGGGGGAGGGGAAGTCTCCCAGCTAGGGATCTTGGCGTTCGTTCCGCTCTATCGTGGTCGAGAGATTCCCTCGCAGGTGGAGCGACGGCGTGACGAGCTATCGGGCTTCATCTATGCGCCAGTGCGCGTTCGGAAGTTTATGCAGGAGGTCCTCACCGATCAGGATTTCGATCGCCTCAAGGTGGATCTGGAAATCATTGCAAAGGACGACCAAGGACGCGACAGGCTTCTATTCAACTCGCGTGCCGCAGGTGCGGATGAGTTGAGTGCAAAATTTCTCCAGAAGCGGACGCTTTTTCTTCCGGCGCAGTCCTGGAGCATCGTTGTCCGCTCGCGTGACGAGTTCATCCCCATCTTTTTACAAGCGGTCCCGTTCCTGATCGCTCTGGGTTCGATTGTCGCCGTGATTTTCTTGACCTGGTGGACCTTTGAGCGAGAGGAGGTTCGTCGGACTTTGGAGAGATTGGTTCAAGAGCGCACGGCGGAACTACGGACACTATTGGGCGCCCAAAAACGCACCAACGCGACTTTGCGATCGGTAAATGATGAACTCGAGGCTTTCTGTTACTCGGTTTCGCACGATTTACGTTCGCCATTGCGTGCGATCGACGGGTTTAGCCAGGCGTTGGTCGAAGATTGTGGTTCTAGATTGGATGAACAGAACCATGGACATCTTAAGCGGATTCGCGATGCCGCGGGCGAGATGAGTCACTTGATTGATGACTTGCTTCGCCTCTCGCGCATCGCTCGCGCAGAGTTGAGTTGGATGAGTCTAGACCTCACTGAGATCGCTGAGCAGAAGATCGAGGATTTACGCAAAGCGAGTCCCGATCGCAGAGTGGAGGCTCAGATTCAGTCGGAGCTGCGGGCCTATGGAGATCCGACCCTCTTGCGCATCGTCATTGAAAATTTGATCGATAATGCCTGGAAATTCACATCCAAGCAGGAGTTCACCAGAATTCAGGTAGGGAGCCTCGAGAAAGATGGTGAGACCCTCTACTTCGTCGAGGACAACGGTGTGGGTTTCAATATGGAGTACGCCGATCGTCTTTTCGGCGCCTTCCAGAGACTCCATCGGACAAACGAGTTTCCGGGACGAGGAGTGGGGCTCGCAACTGTGCGGCGTGCAGTTCAACGCCATCTTGGCCGCATATGGGCGACCGCGCGAAGTGGGGAAGGAGCGAAGTTTTTCTTCACGCTCGGAGAGGGTCCGGCACCTGAGTCGAAGAGTCCGGGATAGGTAACGGTGTGGAGGAGTCGGGACGCCCCTGGGGTGGGAGCGCCTCCTTACACTCGGATATGAAAGTCGGGGAGCAATGGGCTTCCCGACTCCTCCAGCCGTGGATCGCGGGTTTGGGGGGGCCGCGAAAACAAATCAGTGAAAAAGACGATCAAGAAGGAGTCAGTTCAAGTGACGCAAAACTCCGACAACAACGCCTTCAATCCGGAAGAATTCGGTATCGACGAGCGATTCAACGATGATCGGCGCGTACTTGGGATTGGCTGCATGCAGTTCCACTCGGTTGCCCTTTCTGTAGAAGCGCTTCACGGTCGCTTCGTTGTTGAGGAGCGCGACGACCGTTTGGCCATTCATCGCGGTCTTGGATTTGTTGACGATCAAGAGGTCTCCTTCGAGTATCCCGTCTCCGATCATGGAATCACCGATGACCTTGAGGACAAACGTGCCTCCAGATTTTCCGAGGAAGCTGGAAGGAACTTCGACTTCTTCGTGTCCCGACTCCACCGCCTCGATGGGCCGTCCGGCGGCGACTCTCCCCAACAAAGGGAGCGTGAACAATGGAGACGCGGGGGAGGAGGAAGAGCTCCCGAGTCTGTCAGATCGAGTCGCCGAACCGGAGGCTTGAAGGCGGGCGGTGGAGGAAGCGAGCTCCGCGATCTTTGCGGAACGCGACGCTGCAGTACCCGGGGTGGAGCCCAGGCGGGTGGTCGTAGAGTCCAGGGTGGTACCTGGACGGGGGGTGGAAGCGAGGTCCGTTGAAGAGGTTGCCTGGACGAGACGAAGGCCCCTGCGGGCATTCCAGTCTTTGGTGAGGAGGCCCTGTTGCTCGAGTCGGACGAGATAATTTTGAACGGTACCCAAAGAGCGGTAACCGAATTTTTTGGCGATTTCGTGCTGCGACGGCATGAAGCCGTGCTTGCGTTCGAAGTCGACGAGGTAGTCGAAGAGTTTCTTTTGTTTTGGCGTAAGTCCCATACCCTTTCGAAGATAAGCGTAAGTTATGCGTAAGTCTAGAAAAAAGATTTAATCGTGAAATCCCGTGAA
>JBEIOW010000307.1:0-3605 GCA_040377385.1 Bacteriovoracaceae bacterium
AAGCCAAGGGAGACAGTCAAAGTGCGGCTCGCTACCTGACGCTTTACCCGGATGAAAAATACAAGCTTCCGAAGGCGGCCTATTTCCGCGGTCGTTTGGCAGAATCCTTCGGCGACGACCAGGCCGCGATCGAACAGTACGCTCGCGCCGTGCAGTGGAATCCAGATCACGGTAAGAGCCGCCTGCGCACGGCGGAGATTCTCTATCGGAGGTCTCGACTGAAGGATGCCGCTCCTCAGTTGAAGTACCTCACAGAAAAGCCGACCCTCCTTTCGCCATTGGATTTGAGCCGGACGTACTTTCTGTTGAGCCGGCTCTTTCAGCTCGGGCAGAACTGGGATCTCGGGCTGGCGGCGATCGAAAGGGCTTTGAAGCTCGATCGCGATAATACGGATTACCTGCTTGAGTTCTACACACTGCGAGCTCGGCTGGGCGAGAAAGTTCTCGGCGCAAAACGCGAAGCCCAGATGTACACGCTGATGGGCGAGGGGCAGAAACTCATGGCCCAAGGCATGGTTCACGAGGCGATGTCGAAGTTCCTCGAGGCCCGACAAGTTCACATCAAATCTCCCACTCCGCTGGCACGGCTCGGGGATCTTTTTATGAGAACGGGAGAGATTTCAAACGCCCGGTTGAATTATCAAAAGGCGACGGAGCTCGCTCCGGGTCGAGTGGATCTCTGGACGCGCTATATTCACTCTCTGATCGAGTCCTACGATTGGGAAGAAGCGACCAAAGCCATTGAGCGTCTGAGAAAACTTCCCGTCAGCCAAAGCTCGGTCGACAAGCTCACCGGAGATCTCTACTTTCGTCAGCGTCAGTATACGGATGCGCTCCTCAGCTATCGTAAGGCGATGTCTCGCGAAACCATCGACTCGTCTGTCTACATCGCCTATGCCGACACTCTGGTGGAAGGTGGTATGGCCAAGGACGCGCCTTTCTTTTACTCGCTGGCCCAGCGATTTGATCCCCTCAATCTGAAGGCTCGAGTCGGGATCGCCCGTGCCCTGGCCCAATCGGACTCGATTGATCGCGCGATCGATCTGTTGCAGGATGAGCTTCAGCGTGGATCGACGGCGCGTGCGGAGTTGCTCTCGACGATTGCGGAGTTCAACATCCAGCGTGGGGAGTGGAAGCAGGCGCAGTCGTTCGTCGACCAAGCAAAGCAGGCCAATCCCGAATATGCATTACCTTGGAAGCTGCAGGCCCAGATCGAGCGTTCCAAGGAATCAGAAGACCCCAAAGCGCTGGACCGCGCGCTTTCCGCATACAAGGGCTACAGCGATCGCAATAGTTCAGACCCTTCTGGCTATCTGGAGCGTTATCGACTTCTCACGCGTCAGAAGAAGTTCGATCTGGCTGGAGAGGAGCTGGAAAAGATCTTTGCGACATTCCCGAAGTATCCCAATCTTCATTACTTCAAAGGCTCTCTCTATGCCGTCATGGGCAATCACAAGCTGGCGATCGAGGAATTTCAAATCGAGTTGAAGAACAATGCCCGCAGCCCGGACACCATGATCGCCCTGGGCCGCTCCTTGATCGAAGCGGGTCTATTGAAGGAGGCGCTCGAGCAGTTTCAGCGGGCCTCGATCCTCTCGCCCCAGGCGTCAGAACCCAAAGCCATGACCGCCTATGCCAATTTTCTCCTGAAAAACTACCCGGCGTCCGTCGCCCTGTATAAGGCGGCCATCGCCCTGGACCGTGGGAATCCGGTCCTCTACAAGCGAATCGGGGCCGTCTACCATGCGATGGGCGACATCCAATCCTCCCGGGAAGCCTTTCGGACCTACCTCCAAATGGAGCCCGATGCGGTAGATCGGGCCGAAATTCAGAAGTTCTTGTGATCGACTGACCGGATAGGTAAATTCCCCGGATGCTGGACGCCCGCTATTTCACGGATGCCATCCCTGAGCTTGAAGCCGCCTTCAAGAAGAGAAACGCCTCGTTGGAGCCGATCTCCCGCTTGGCCTCCATGAATCAACGCCGCAAGGAACTCATTCACAAGACCGAGAGCCTCAAGGCTGAGCGCAACAAGGCCTCCCAAGAGATCGCTCAGCTCAAAGCCAAGGCGAAGACGGATCCTGAAGCGGCCAAGAAGGCCGATGCACTCGTTCTCGAGATGCGCGCGGTCGGCGATCAAGGCAAGGCGATGGAGACCGAACTAAAAGAGATCCAGGAGAAGCTGGACCTTGAAGCGATGTCGCTTCCCAATATCCCCCACGCCTCGGTCCCTGCCGGTAAAGGCGCGGAAGATAACGTCGAAGCTCGCAGCTGGGGCAAGCCACGCGAGTATGCGTTTCCGGTCCAAGACCATGTCGCGCTCGGCGAGAAGAATGGCTGGCTCGACTTTGAACGCGCAAGCCGGATGTCCGGTGCTCGCTTCTCCCTCGATATGGGAGCGGGTGCGACGCTCGAGCGTGCGCTCATTCAGTTCATGCTCGATCTCCACACCCGCGAGCATGGCTATCAGGAAGTCATCCCTCCGTTCCTCGTCGGTAGGAACGCGCTCACCGGCACGGCCCAGCTTCCCAAATTCGAAGAAGATCTTTTTAAAACCGGCGTGGCGGAGCGTGAGCTTTTCCTGATCCCCACTTCAGAAGTCTCACTCACGAATATCCACCGCGAAGAGATTCTCGAAGGAGCGAAGCTCCCGTTCTACTTCACCGCCTACTCGCCTTGCTTCCGGTCTGAGGCTGGATCGTACGGGAAGGATACGCGTGGCTTGATTCGGCAGCATCAGTTCCAGACGGTGGAACTCGTGAAGATCACGGACGCCGAGACGTCTCATGCCGAGCACGAAAAAATGGTAAAGGACGCCGAGCGCGTGCTGGAGCTCCTCGAGTTGCCGTATCGTACGATGCTCCTTTGCGGTGGGGACATGGGTTTTAGCGCGGTGAAGACTTATGATCTGGAAGTCTGGCTGCCGAGCGCCAAAGCGTACCGTGAGATCTCGTCCTGCTCGAACTGTGAGGACTTCCAGGCGCGTCGCGCCGGCATTCGCTATCGCGAGGAAGCCCAAGGAAAGCCTAAGTTTGCGCATACCTTGAACGGATCCGGGCTTGCAGTCGGTCGGACCTGGGTCGCCATCGTGGAAAACTTTCAAGATGCGAACGGACATGTTCAGATGCCTAAGGTTCTCGAACGGTACCTCGATGGAGCGCCGGGTTTTGAGAAGCGTGACGGTCGTCTTTGGATGGTCGGCAATACGAAGTAGCTAAGATCGGATTCCGCCGACGCTCCGGCGGACATCCTTGATGCGGAGAGATGGCTGAGCGGTTGAAAGCACCGGTCTTGAAAACCGGCGTACCTTAACGGGTACCGTGGGTTCGAATCCCACTCTCTCCGCCATATTATAGAATCAACTTATTGAGCCCATCGTCGTTTTAATAACGGCCATCGCCTTTTCCAAACTGCGGAGAGAGTGGGATTCGAACGTGAGGAGCGACCGCGAACGGACTCTCCCGCGGAGAGTCCGGCGCGGGCAGTCGCGCACGACGCGCGCCTGAGCGACGAGGCCGCCCCCGGAGCTTCGAAGCGGACGCGAGAAGCGCGAGGGGGCGAATCTCACTCTCTCCGGCTGGAAGGCGCGCGTATGTTAGGGTAAA
>JBEIOW010000053.1:0-8652 GCA_040377385.1 Bacteriovoracaceae bacterium
CAGCTTCTCGGCCGCGACGATTTCGAGGTCGGCGTAGGGCCGGAAGAGGGCCTTGAATTCGGCGAGTTTGTCGGGATTCAGGCTAGCCAGGACGATGCGATTCGCGAGTCTCATGTTCGGAAAATAACCCGGCTCTGGGGTCGCCGTCTATTGGTAGATCATGATGTAGCCGAAGTACTCGATCTCGTCGATTCGGGTAGGATCCAAGACCCCGCTGGCGACGGCGTCGGCGAAGATACGCTGGATCCGGGTCTGGGTCTGGAGTCGTTCGTCCGCGTCGGCGCCTGTGCAATCATTCGCGTCGTGATAGCAGGCTTCGATGGCTGTGCGGGGAGCGTCGCAGGCGTCAGCGACGGTCTCGTCAAATTGATAGATCCATTGCGCATTGAAGAGAGCCCGGCCCGAGATCGGAGAGCCATTCACCGGTGGCAATCCGCTGCTGCGCTGGACTTGGCCCAAGATCGGGAAGCCTTGAAGTCCAACGCAGTCGGCGCTGAATTCGTCGGAGGAGACGGACAGGGTCGCGGAGAACGCGGTGTCGGAGCTCTTGGTCAGGTAGAATCCGGTATCTGTTTCGAGGTCGGTGAATAGGAAAACGCGAGTCGAGTCGTTGGGTACGCGCGTGAGTGCGACGGGGTCACTGATCAGATTGGACCAGTCGCTCAAGCCATAGGCGAGGTCAGCCGGCGCGCAGATCTGCTCGGCTTCGGATTTCAGTTTTACGCAGTAATTGAGACGGGTGGCGGCGGTTCGGTAGAAGCCGGTGAAGCCATCGTCTTTGAGCTGGGTATCCTTTGACGTGAAGTTGCCGAAACGGCAGCCCGTCGAGCCAGTGAGCGCGATCGTGAGGACGAAAGAGATAAGAATGCGCGAACCGATCATGCCTAAGCCTCCTGAAAGGGGTCCTGGCCGCGAGCCACGGACCTTGCTCAAGAAACTCATCGGTGCGGAAGATCGAGGGCTGAATGGGCAGGTTTTGCCGTTTAGCGGAGGTTTTCCGCGCGGGCGCGGGCAAAAAGTGCCGTCCCACCCACGACTGCGACCGGGACGAAGATGGCCGAGACGATCGGGATCGCAAACAGCAGGAGATGCGCGATCCCAAAGCCGAGACAGCAGAAGAAGTGCCGGCCGAGGAATCGAAACCCTTCCCGAAGCGTCTCGCCCCGACGGGTTTGGGGGTAGCTCACGTACTGAAAAGTGAGCAGCAGGACGGCGAGCGCAAAGGCCGCGATATTCAGCACCGGGATCCAGGAAAGGAGGAGGGCGGCGGCCGTGAGCGCAAGGGCCGCGAAGTTTTTGGCCATGTCGATGGCCATGAGTCGCGCGGTGCGGGACCAGGATCCGGGAGGCGCGGCGGGAAGCGGGGGATAGACGTAGGCCTCGGCTGCTTCCGCGAGAAAATCATTGAAAGGCGACGCCAAGACGCTCGCGACGGCGGAGAAGCTGAGGGCAGTCGAGAGAAGGGCGATCAGCACGGCAAGGGCCTGCGCGACGCCAATCACCCAGCCTGTGGGATCCATTCCAAGCGACTGCATCCAAATGGGCAGCCCTTGGCTGATCCACTGAAAAAACGTCACGAAGAACGCGATGTAGAGCGCTGAAGTGAGGAGAAAGGGGATCGCCGCCCAGAGCAGCAGCTTAGGATTGGCCATCATCAGGCGCAGGGCTCGCAGAGGCATGGAGAATCCGAAGACGAAGGAAGTGATTCTGCTTTTCATGATTACGGAAGCTCCGAGAGTTCTTGCACGGTTTTGCAGCGGAAGGGGGGGCTCGTTCGCCATTGTTCTTCCAGAGTGGAGGCGCATTCGGGCGCGTATTGGTGGCCGGGGAGCATGATGGTGGAGCCGGGGAGGGTCTTCAGCTTTTGAAGGGAAGCGAACATCTCCTCATTGCTCCCGCTGGCCTGGGTAGTGTTGCCACAATCCCGGATAAAGAGCGTGTCGCCGGAAAAGAGATAGGGCGGAGTCGTCTCCAGCAAAAAGCAGCATTCACCACGACTGTGGCCCGGCGTGTGGAGCACTCGGATCGGCAGAGTGCCTACAGGGATCACTTCTTCATCTCGGAGAAAGTGAGTGCGGTTCTCGGGAAGGTGGGCGGGCTTGAGGCGGTGGGTTTCGTCCGGGTGAACGCAAACCGTCACTTCCGGAAATCGGCGAACCAACTCCGGAACCCCTTTCACGTGGTCCCAATGGCTATGGGTGAGGAGGATGCGCTTGAGCTGGAATCCGTGGGATTCAAGAGCTTGGAGCGCTGGGTCAAGCTCGTCCTGAGGGTCGACCCAGGCGGCCTCGCGCGTCGACCAGTCGAGGATGAGGTAGACGAAGTTCTGGTAATCCCCCAGGCGGAACTGGGCGACGGGTTCGTTGGGTACGAGACCCTGGGCTTCGGTACCGGCCAAGTGGTGCGGGAGCTGAGGGGGAAGGTTCCGGGTCGGGCTCACGGACGGCAGGTTCGCGCGGTGCGCGTTCCGCGTCAAGGCCCTCGCCCCCCGGGCGGTCGCGTGGTAACCGTTCCCCATGTCCTCGCACGAGAAGAATCTCCCCAGTGGCTTCGGCTGGTCCCAAGGCAAAGTGGCGATGCAGCCTCACGTTCAGGTTCCTGATGGAACTTACGAAGAGGAGCATGGCCGTCGCGGGTTCTTTGGGCGCGTTAGCCATCTCTATCACCGGCATCCACCGACGGGATGGCTGCGCATTGAAGGACCACTGAAGCCGCACGCTTATCTGGCGACGGAGGCAGCGATCGCTCCCGATCTGGACGGCCAAGCGGAATGGCTGCTCGAGAACGCTGACGTGAAGATGGGGCTCGCCAAATTTTCGGGCGCGCAGAAGGCATTCTACCGAAACGCCGATGGCGACGAAGTCCGCTTCATTCACGCAGGCTCCGGCCGACTCGAGACGGATTACGGCGACATGGAGTACCGCAAAGGACACTACCTGGTGATCCCTCGCGGGACGACCTATCGTTTCGACGCTCGCGACGCCAACGTGCACGTCGTGATTGAATCGCCGACGGAGATCGAGCTGCCCGACCGTGGGATGCTCGGACGTCACGCTCAGTTTGACCCGATGGTGATGGATACGCCCTGCCTGCCGACCGAAGAGCGCAAGAGCGGTGCGAACGCCGCGGGCGAGTTCGAGCTCCGCATTCTTCGCGAAGGTGAGTGGACCAAGGTTTTCTATCCGTGGAACCCGATGAACGCCGCCGGCTGGAAGGGTGACCTCGCGCCGTGGGGAATCAACGTCGCCGATATCCGGCCGATCATCTCGCCGCGCTACCATTTGCCGCCGTCGGTTCACACGACGTTCCTGGGGCGAGGTTTCGTGATTTGTTCGTTCTTGCCGCGTCCGCTCGAGAGCGAAGAGGGTGCGATGAAAGTGCCGTTCTATCACCGCAATATTGATTTCGACGAGGTGCTCTTCTACCACGAGGGGAACTTCTTCTCGCGCGAAGGGATCCGCGAAGGCGCGATCACTTGGCACCCGCAAGGCATCCATCACGGTCCTCATCCGAATGCCGCCGACAACGCGAAGGATAAGACCTTTACTCAAGAAATCGCGGTCATGCTCGACACCGTGAGACCACTCCGCGCGACGAAAGCCGCGCAAGCGGTTGAAGTCGAGAGTTACGCCATGAGTTGGCGCGCTGACCAAAAGAAATAAAAGGAACGACCATGAAGACGCTGACTGAGTTCTCCGCTACGACCCTGAAAACGCTGCAAACCCAGTGGGACGAAACCGCGCAAAGCGGCAAGACGCCCGAAGAACTTCCGGCTGCCTTTGGTGAAACAACCAAGCTCGAAGGCGACAAACTGACCTGGGCGCAAGCCGCGCTTGAGATGGTGAAGACGGCGCGTGGCGCGGTGAAGCGGATCCTTGTCATGTCGGCGGCTGAAGGGGAGAAGGCTCCAGCCGGAGCCGTGCAAAAAGGCGATCACTGGTTCTCGATCGAGTACTTCCCGGAAGCGTTCCGTAAAAGCGCGCCCGCGGCTGACCGCGATTTTGGCGGCCGTGATGGCAAGCGCGGCGGCAAGGGTGGCCGTGGCCGTGATGGCAAGGGCGGCGGACGTGGAGGCGAGCGTGGCGGCGAGCGCGGAGCTCCTCGTGGGGATTCGCGCGGTGCCGGCGGCGATCGTCGTCCTCCGCAAGCAAATGTTCCGGCAAACCCACGCGTGATCGATATGAGTACTATCCCACTCGTCGAAATCAAGAAGCAGCCTCGTGCTCCACGGGGTGAGCGTCCCGCGCGCGCGCCCCGGCCTCCGCGTGAACCGCGCGCTCCCCGCGAGCCGCGTGAGCCCGCCGCTCCGATGGTCCGCCCCGAAGGTTACGCTCCATCAGTGAAAACCCGCGCGCAGGTCGAGTCTGAACGTGCGGCAATGGCCGTGGCACCGGCGCAAGCGAGCGCGGCGGAAGGCGCTTCGGAGAGCGCGACGCAGTGATTGGGGTCTCGGTTCTCGCTTTCGGCCTCGGGATGGCGCTTTCGCTGGCCGCTGGGCTGGCCGCGCACGCCGCTCAGCCGGCACGCGTGACCAAGGACTTGGCTCCGCTTCGGGACGGGCCGAGCGCTAATTTTGACGTGCTCAAGAAACTGCCGCTGGGATCCGCGCTGCAGATTAGCAACACGCCCAAGCAAGGATTCTACAAGGCGCGCGCCTCGGATGGGATCGTAGGGTGGATCGAGGCCTCGCAGGTGCTGGCGATCTCGCCCGAATTGGCAGCGAAAGCCAATGCCAAGCGCCCCGCGAAACGGCCCACGAAAACGGGTCAGTCCGAAGTCCTTCCCGAGGCTTCGGCGACACCGGAAGCCTCAGAGCCTGTCCCGGAAACCGTCGATCTCGATGCGCTTGAGGTCAGTCCTGCGGCGACCTCCAGGCCCACTCCCAAGTGATGCGAGCCGACTCCGAGTTTGAGTCCGCGCTGACTCAACTCGACCAGCTTCTTGAGCCTTATCGGAGTCGCATTGGCTCGGACTACGAGCGCTATCGCAATCATTGCGCGCGTGTGATTTTTTTCTCCCGCGAGCTTTGCCCGACGAATCGCTGGAGCGGAGCTCTTTTTGCGACGGCTGCGGCCTTTCATGACATCGGTCTTTGGACCAAGGGGGACTGGGACTACCTCGGTCCTTCTTGTGACGAGCTACGAAGCCGAGATGCGTCGTCACCCGAGCTGGAGTCGATGATTTTGAATCACCACAAGCTGACTTCTGTGGGGAGTTCTGGCTCGGAAGTGACCGAGATTTTTCGGCGCGCCGATGTAACGGAAGTGACGATGGGTTTTGTTTCGTTCGGGATTCCGCGCGCGCGCATTCAGGAGGCGTTGGCGAGATTTCCGCGCAAGGGATTCATCGCGATGCTGGTTCGTCGTTTTCTGCATCGTTTGGCGACTCGCCCTTGCAGTCCGCTCCCGATGTTTCGCCTCTGAGCGACGCGTTATCTGTTAAAACAGGGTCTCGTTAAAACACTCGTTGTTAAAACACCGGACTTACCGTTGTCTCGTCCGGAGGCGCCTGCTATTCCGATGCGATAGTGAATGCGAATCAGCTCCAGAGTCAAAAGACCGGCCAGGATCAGATTGTCTCCTTATTGCGAGCGGAGCTCGCCGCGCGCAAGGAACAGAACGCCTCCTATTCTCTTCGTTCCTTCGCCAAGCGCCTAGGGCTCTCGCCCGGCAATCTGTCGGGAATTCTGAACGGGCGTCTTTCAGTCACCCGCAAAACGGCGGAGAAAGCTTTTCGTGTCATTCCCGTGGAGCCCGCCACTCGTGACGAGCTATTGGCGGGGCTCACTAATCGCAACGCCGTCTCGGCACTGAGTTCTCAAGCAGTTCGTCTGCTGAAAGAGGATGAGGTGAGTCTGATCTCGGACTGGTACTTCGTTGCCGTGCTGGCACTTTCGGAGGTTCCAGGCTTTCAGGGTAGTCCCGCTTGGATTGCTGATCGTTTCGGCATCGAGCGCGCACAGGCGCGCGATGCACTGAAGCGTCTGGAGCGCCTGGGATTGCTCATGCGCAACTCTCAGGGCGAACTCGTCTACGCCAACAAGCCGATTCGAACGACCACGGATATTCCAAGCGCCGCGATCCGCAAGCATCACGTGGACGGGCTGGGGCTCGCGCGCCGGGCGATGTCGGAAGACGAGTTCACGAGCTGCGATTTTACGGGAACGACCATGGCCGTGAGTGCGCGCAAACTCCCCCAAGCCAAGGCCCTGATTCGCCAGTTTCAGCGTCGCCTCTCCAAACTGATGGACGTCGGCGACGGGAATACGCAGGTCTACCGCGTGAACGTTCAGCTTTTCGCTCTTTCCGATCGGAGAACCCAATGAAGTCTTTCCTCGCCGGCTTGGTGATTTTGACGGGAATCATTTCGGCTCGCGCTTTTGCCGGGCACGAGTTTGGTCACGGTGGAACGGCTTGGACTTGCCGGGATGCTTCGACGGGAGCATTGATTCGAGCCGAACTGATCGAAGTGATTGAGCTGTACGCCAGCGGGCAGCCTCCCGCGCAAGAGTTGATGCGCTGGAGCGACCGCGATGCGGCTGCGTTCGCCGCGCGCTTGGATCAGAAGTTTTCACAGGCTCGAAGCTTTTTTCTCATCACATCCGCGCAAGAATCTTTGATTCGAGATTCCATCCGCTCGATCCCTGCAGGGGCCAAGTGGGTGAGCGCACCCTTGCCGCTGACGGATGACTGGGGAGTGTGGGGTGGGCAGCTCGCAAGACCTCAAGATATCCTAGGAGCCTGGTGCTTAGGAAAAGTGGCGCTCGAGCAAGTGGCCCTGGATCCTTTGCCGGAAAGCACGGATCGCCAGTTTTCTGCGGTGCTCGTGAATGAGCCGATTTACCGGGCGCTTTCTCCCGCAAGCCAGGCCGCGCTTTGGATTCACGAGGCGATCTACCGCTATCGCCGTGAAGCATGCGGAGATAATGACTCCTGGACGACGCGAAACGCGACGATTCAAATGCTCTCGGGCGACTGGATTTTGCCTTTCGATCTGAGCTGTCGCGTGGCCATCTAACGACGCTAAGGAATGCCAGTGGGATCCGTATAGGAATAGAGCTGGTTGCCTACGCGGAAGATGACCGTGTTCGGGCGGTGCGGATCGACGCGAAGAAACGTGTTGAAGCCATCGAACGGAATCATCCCTACAAAGTCCTTCACGAGCACCGCGGCGCCGCTGCCATCAGACGCATAGGCCTTTTTGTAGAGCTTGGTTGACTCGGTCGCGTTCCACGGGTCGCCGAAGAAGTAGACCGTGTTCGTGTCGCGCTTGACGCTCATTGCGCCGCGAGAGCTGATGCCTTGCTGAAGCACCCAGGTGGGCGTCACATCATTGAAGTCCGCCGTATAGACTCCAGTCGAAACGGCTCCGCCTTGGCGCCAGACCACTCCGCCCACCGCGTCGATGTAAGCGCCATTCCCGGCTTGAACGGAGGAGACGACGAATCCGTCCACGATCATCGCGTTATTGCCTTCCACCGTGTCGAGCGTGAGGAGGCCGGCCGATTGCGAAAGGTCAGTGAGGGTTCCTGCGGCGTCGGCTTTCTTTAGAATCGTTCTCCAGGGTGTAGGGGTTCCGGCGCCAGCGAAGTCACGACCCAGGGACCAGAGATACTTTTCGTTGCCGTCGTACATGATGCGCGTGGAATAGGCGTCACCCATGCGGATATTGGAAAGCAGAGAAACTCCAACCGCATCAAAGAAAATGGGGTCGGCTCCGTTTGCAGAGCAGCCGACTGCGCAGGCTCCCGCAACCGTGGAAAATACGAAGCTGTGGGAGTTTCCGGCCCCGTTCAGCGGTGTTCCGGTCGCAACGCCGGACCAGAGATTGATTCGCGAGATGTTGGCGTTAACGGTCGAAATGACGCCGGTGGAGTCGATCTTGCGGATTCGGTTATTGCCCTCGTCCCGGATATAGGTGTTTCCCGCATCATCGAACGCGGCAAGGCTCGGGCCTCTCAGCTCGGCGTCAATCGCGAGTGCCCCGTCGCCGGTAAATGACGATACGCCGAACAGGGTTTTGGTCGTGCCGGTCGAGTCGCGCATCACGAGACTGTATCCCTGGCCCGTGATGCAGGTCTGTGCGTTCACTTCGGCAATGGGTGCGGAGTTGATGTTGCCCCAGTCGCAGCCAGCAGGAATCGGAACGAACTCGCACGTGCCTTGAGTGATCGAGGCGGGGTTGCAGGAAACGTGGTGTAGGACCAAAGTCCGTGGATGTAGATCTTCCCGGTGGAAGAAAAGTAGTTGATGCTGTTTGCCGTACCGCCTGCAGGCTTTGCCAAGGCTAGGGTCAATGTTCCGCCTGGAACGAAAGAATAAATCCCCGTCCAATCCATGCGCGTGTCTGCAAAGAAGATTCGATCTTCGTCGACGCCTTGCCCGGGAACCACGTCCCATCGGCCAATATGAACATCGAATGGGTCTGCGCCATCAGATCCGTAGTAGTCCGCAGCATCGTGGATGCGACCGCCGATGTGGGTGATCGTATCGTTAGCCTCCACGCGGAAAATCTGGTTCATGTGTTGCCCGACGTTGTATGGCCAACCCGGCCAGACCATCGGGCGCGTATCGAAATAGAGGCGGTCGTCCTTTCCCATTCTCAATGAGTTGAAGCCATCGGCGTATTGGAACGAAAGACGAGGAGTTCCTG
>JBEIOW010000331.1:0-3414 GCA_040377385.1 Bacteriovoracaceae bacterium
ACAGGTTTGCGCCGCACTCGCCACGGACTCGACGGTGAAGTCGCGTTGCGAGAGCTTGGAAGAGCGCGTGAAGTGGGAACTCGACTACGCCAATGGCGATGGCGGGTTCTTCCGCCGTTAAGTCGACCTAGTCCTTTAGAATCCAGTTATCGATCAATCGCGTAGGCTGGCTATCCGGTCCCAGGTAGGCAGCGACTGCGATCAATGCGCCGCTCTCCGGAACCACGTCGATCGATTGAAGGGAAGCGAGATTGCGGATTTCCCAATACTGAATACGGAACGCACTCTCTGCCTCTAGAATCGAGCGCCCCGCTTGAGTGAGCCGCGTGACGTCGCGCTCGCCCGCCGCAAACAGATCCGCCGCCGCTTTGAGGCTGCGAAAGATCAAGGCCGCGCGTTCGCGGTCGTCAGCGGAGAGGTAGCGATTGCGTGAGCTCATCGCGAGCCCGTCGCGTTCTCGCAAAGTCTCTCCGCGCACAATCACCACCGGAACATGAAGGTCACGCACCATGCGCTCGATCACGGCGAGCTGCTGGGCGTCCTTCTGGCCAAAGTACGCGCGCGTGGGTTCGACGAGGTTGAAGAGCTTGAGCACCACGGTCGCCACGCCGCGGAAGTGCCCCGGTCGGAACTCTCCGCAGAGCGGAAGGCTGACTTCTTCCTCGACAACAAATGTGGAGGCGCCCGCGGGATAAATCTCTGCCACCTCAGGCAGAAAGACCGCGTCCACCTTGGCCGTGCCTGCGAGCTCCAGGTCCTGCTCAACGGGGCGCGGGTAGCGCGAGAAGTCTTCTTTGGGTCCGAACTGGGTGGGATTGACGAAGATGCTCATCACGGTGCGTGTGGTTTGCGCTCGCGAAAGCGCGACCAGGCTCAGGTGACCTTCGTGGAGGGCGCCCATCGTCGGCACGAAGCCGACGGTCTCCCCCGCAGGAAGCCCACGGCGCCAGGCGCGCAGCTCAGCCACCGTGCGGAGAATCTTCACGGACTGGCCCCGGGGATCAGTTTTTCGAGGAGTTTGCGGGCGAGTGAGGATTTGGAGTCGAGCGCGAAGGGCTCAGCGGATCCGTCGCGTGAGTACAGTACGCCCGCGTTTCGTTCTCCGGCAAAGCCAGTCTCGAGTCGCTCGCCACCGCGGGCGATCGGATTGGCGAAGAGGTAGTCGAGCTTCTTGCGCGCGAGCTTCTCCTGCGCGTTTTTTTCCAGATCATCGGTCTCGGCCGCAAAACCAAAGAACCACTGTCCGGGTTTTGCCGCCGATCGCAGCTCAGCGAGCACGTCGACGGAGGGGATGAGTTCCAGCGTGCGGGCGTCGGTGCCGCGCTTTTCTTTGCTGAGCCGAGGCTCTTTAACTCGGTAGTCGAGCACGGCGGCGGTCGCGATCACGCCCGTTGCGCGAGGAAGCGCTGCGAGTGCGGCCGCGGCCATCTCCTCGGCCGTGTGGATTTCCGTGAGCTCGAATCGATCCTGCCATTCCGGGAGGACTCGAGGTCGGACGACGCCCTTGTCCACACCGAGCACGTAGATCACGCGCGCGCCAAGACGAAGCGCTTCTTCAGCGAGCGCCGCGCCCATGCGTCCGGTGGAAGGATTTGTCAGGTAGCGAACGGCGTCGATCGCGCTCGTCGTAGGGCCTGCGGTGATGAGGAGCGTTTGATCGCGGAGCGGGGCCGCGCGAGGAGTCCGCTCTTGAGCGAAATCCAGAATCGCCTGCACAATCGCTTCCGGAGCGGGGAGTTTGCCAGTCCCTTCCTCGCCGCAGGCCAGTGGGCCATCGATGGGAGGAAGGACGCGCACGCCGCGTGCTTCCAGGCGCGCGAGATTCTCGCGCACGGCGGGTTGGTTCCACATGATGGTGTTCATCGCGGGCGCAACGAGCAGTGGGCGATCGCTCGCGAGAATCACCGTGCTCGGCAGATCATCGGCCATGCCGTGAGCGAGGCGCGCAAGTGAATGGGCACTCAGGGGCGCAAATACGATCACGTCCGGCCAACGTGCCAGGCGAATATGTTCGGTGCCCGATACGTCGGGCCCGAAGAGTCGCGAGAGTGCCGGCCGACCCGAGAGAGTCTCCAGCACCGTCGGCGTCACGAATTCGCGCGCGCTTTCGGTCATCAGGCACTGGACCTCATGGCCGAGTTTGCCGAGCTGCGAGACGACGTCGGCGGCCTTATAGGCCGAGATGCTGCCGGAGACGCAAAGCAGGATCTTCATTCGGTCAGCTCCCCGTAACGAAGGAGCCCGTTCAGCGTGAGGTCGGGTTCGCGTTTGAAGCGCGGGGAGAGCTCGATGGCGTTGGTGATTCCGCCCGTAGCAAAGAAAGTCGGATTTTCGAAACGACCTTGTGCGGTGGCTTCCGCGATGAGTCGGTCAGTGAGGCCCTCGATCAGGCTCGAGTAGCCGTGGAGGATGCCGCTTTGGAGCTGGGTCTCGGTCGTCGTGCCGAGGGCTTCGCGAGGGAGCGTGAGTTCGACGGAGAAAAGCTTGGCCGCGCGCGCTTGGAGCGCCTTCCATCCGATTTCAAGACCCGGTGCGATCGCGCCACCGATGTAGCGGCGGTCCGCATCGACGAGA
This sequence comes from Bacteriovoracaceae bacterium, assembly GCA_040377385.1. Taxonomy (GTDB): domain Bacteria; phylum Bdellovibrionota; class UBA1018; order UBA1018; family UBA1018; genus JBEIOW01. The sequence continues at coordinate 2,575 of JBEIOW010000331.1, forward strand.
CAGAAGGTCGTCGCCGTACCTGCGTCGACGATGACGAAAGGGCCGCGCGTGAGTTGCAGCGCGCCCGCGACGTTGGCGAGGCGATCGGCGCCCATTTGATGCGGGTAGGGAAGGGCGAGCTCGAATTCGCGGCGCGTATCGTGATGAATCGAAAGCATGGACTTCGGAGCGCACGCGCGTTGGATCACGGGTTCAAGCGCGGGCACGACCGTCGAGAGGATCACGCGTTCGACACGGTTCCAGAAATCGACCGGCAGGCGTGAGGCTCCGAGGCAAAAGAGCTGCGTGAGCTGGCTCAGGTACTCATCGGCCGTGGCCTGCGCGTCGGTACGGAAGCGCACGCGCGCGAAGATCGTGTGATCTTTGCCGCTGAGTCCCGCTACTGTGTGGGTATTTCCAATGTCCAGGAGGAGCCAGAGCGGCTCGGCTCCAGCGGCGTTTCGACCGGTTGAGCTTTGCTGAAGGGTGGAGGACATGGGTTGGCTTCCTTTCTGGGCGCGGCGAGCGGAGGCTCGGCGCTCACGCCCCGGGTTGCCGAGACGAATTCTTGCGCGGCGCGGACGATGATGTCGGCGACATTGGCGCGGGGCTTAGCGAACGACGGCGGCGGACGCAGGCTCAGTCCGATCAGGTCGTTGATCACGAGAACCTGGCCCGAGCAGTGCGGACCGGAGCCGATGCCGATCGTCGGGATGCGGAGGCGTTCGGTGATCGTGCGCGTGGCTTCTTTCTCCACGCACTCGAGAACGATGGAAAACGCGCCGGCCGCTTCGAGCGCGAGCGCTGCTTCGAGCAGGCGTTCTGCGTCGCTGGGGGTCTTGCCGTGCTTGTAGAAACCGC
>JBEIOW010000237.1:0-4333 GCA_040377385.1 Bacteriovoracaceae bacterium
CGAATAGAGCAGGGGCAGGGCGACGTTCTCCTCGGCGTCCATCCGCGGGAGGAGATTGAACTGCTGGAAAATAAAACCGATCTCTTCTCGACGGAGGAGCGCGAGCTCATCTTCACTGAGGCCCGATGCCTCTTTTCCATTCAACACGTAGGAACCGGCAGTCGGCACATCGAGCAACCCGAGAATATGCGCAAGCGTCGATTTGCCGCTGCCAGATGGACCCATGATCGCGACGAAATCTCCGTCATCGATCCGAAGGGTCACGCCACGCAAGGCGTGGACGACGGTATCCCCCATCGCATAGCGCTTCTCAACATCGCGGATTTCAATCACGGGAAGTTACCGCCCACGTCGGCCGCCACGACCTGGCGGGCCAAGGGAAATCCCTCCTGGCTTCTTGGCGTCCGTGACCAACGCCTCGACCAGTAAGATCTCGCCTTCCTGAAGCCCCTCCAGGATCTCCGTACGGATCCCGTCCGAAAGCCCGATCTTCACCGAGCGCTCCTGGGGAGGACCTTTGGCCGCCTTGACCAGCGCCGTGGCACGCCCGGGCTCCTCGGTACGGAAAAATTCGTTCGGCGCAAGCAGCGCCTGCGGGCGAGATGCGGTCTCAAACGTCACGCTTGCGGTCATGCCCGCACGCATGAAAGTGGGCGTCTCGTCAGGCAGGATATCGACCACATAGGTCGTCACGTTGTTTACTGTCTTGGATTCGAATGCGATCTGAACGACTTTTCCCAGGACGCTGCTCGCCGCGTAGGCATCGAGTACGATGCTCGCACTCTGCTTAATTCGGATCTGCGAGATATCGGTCTCGTCGACCTGAGCTTTGATCGTCAATCGATCCGACATGACGAGGATGGCCTCAGTATTGGTGAAGGTTTGTCCCGCTTCCACGCTGCGCAGGATGATCGTTCCGGAAATCGGAGCGACGACCGGAGTCGGCCGGTAGATATCTTCCCAGCGCTTGACCTCTTCAAGCCCCTGCGCTCGAGCGGCATCCAGGAGCGCCGCGCGCTCAGTCGAGCTCATCCACGCAAGAATCTGCCCCTTCCTCACACGCTCACCTTCGCGGACGAGCACCTGTTCCACTCGACCAGCGATCGGCGGCTTGATCTCGAGGCGGTTCTCCGGTTGGGCCGCTCCCGTCGCCCGAATCGAAACGGTCAGATCGGCGCGCTCCACCTTCGCTTCGCGATAGTTGATCTCGGGGCCGCGCACTTTCTTCCAGACCACGTACGCGACGACCGCGACCACGAGTGCCGCGAGAATTCCCCAGATCCATTTCTTCTGTCGATTCATCGGATCGCCCCTTCGCCGCGCGCTTGTTCCCAGGCGGCTTCCGCGACGACGCGGTCGCGTTTACTTTGCAGGTAAGATTTCTGACGCGAGATCAGATCGTTCTCGATCACGTCCCAGTCTTCGAATGATTGGAGGCCATTGTTATACTTGCGGCGGGCGATCTCGGCCCGCGCCTGCGCCGCCTCGCGGAACGAGGTGTCGACCCGGAGCTTCTCGACGGCCTCGATGTAGCGTGAGTAGGATTCTTCGAGCTCGAGGATCGAATCCCGGCTGATCGACTGGCGAGTGCTCGCCGCCGCACGTGCCGATTCGGAGGCACTGCGAGTTCCGAAGAAATCCCGACCGCCGTTAAAAAGAGGAATCGTCAGTCCAACGCCGATCGACCAGCGGCGCGTATCATCCGGAAAAAAATCCTCGCCATCTCGTCCTGCGGAGGCGCGGACATCCAGGCTCGGAAAGAACCCTCCGCGCGCAAGCGTCACCCCGGCCTCGGCTGAGCTTTCCTGCGCCACGGCGCGAAGGTAGGCGGGAGTCGTCGTGACGAGTGCCTGAAAGTCCGGAACGCTCGACGGCGGCGCAGTCACGGGAACCTCGCCGGAGGTTTCCCACTCCTTTACCGAGTCGTCGCCGATCACCTTGGCGAGCGCGCGTTGGGCGACGCGACGGGCATTTGCGGCCTGAAGATCTTCGTAGCGCGCCTGATCGCGGTAAGCGCGCGACAGAAGGACAGAACCCTTGTTCTCGCGCCCACTCTCGTATCGGAGCTCAACCAGACGAAGATTTTCTTCGCGACGCCGCAAGATATCTGCCGTGAGCGCCTTATACTGACGCGAGTAAGTCTCTCCTTCGAAAGCACTCTTCAGTTCGTAGCTCACCGACGCCAGCGCCTGCCGATGGTCCGCCGCCGCCGTTTCCGCGCGGGCGCGGGCCTGTCTCACTCGCGCCGCGTCCTGAAAACCATCAAAGAGGTTCTGCGAACCCGAAATCGTAGCGGAATATCCATCCGACGAAGAGCTCCGGTCATAGCGCAGCTCACCAGAAACCTGAGGGAGGAATCCACTCCAGGAAGCGCGCGCACTTTCTTCTGCGGCGCGAAGCTCCGCGCCGGCCGCCAGGAGTTCCGCGTTGGCGCGCGTCGCCCGGGCTAAACTCTCTTCCCAGCTTAACGCCTCAGCAGCCGCCAGAGCGGATCCCGAGCTAAAGATCAGGCCAGAAAGAAGGAGGGTCAGAGTCGGCATCAGGGCAAGACTATGGCACAAACCCCCGCGAATCTCGATCCGATGCGTGACGGCGCCACGCCTTCGGTAGTACATCTGTGAGCCTCCATGACCTCTCCCTCTTCCAAAGCCTCTGCCGCGAGCTCCGGGCTCCTCGGCCGCCTCAATTCACGTCAACGTGAGGCAGTACTCCACACGACCGGCCCCCTCCTGATTCTCGCCGGCGCCGGAAGCGGCAAAACGAGCACGATGGCTCACCGGATTGCGCACCTGATCGCGGAGCGCAAGCAGCCCGCTTCCTCCATTCTCGGACTTTCCTTCACGCGCAAGGCCGCCACTGAACTCAAAGAACGTGTACGCGGTCTCGTCACCAAAAATTCCGGCCCGAAGGCCGCCAAAGGCCTGCTCATCTCGACGTTCCACAGCCTCTGCGCCCGAATTCTTCGGGAACACGCCGTGGCCGTCGGCTACGCAACCAACTTTTCGATTCTCGACGCCAACGATCAAGTGGACCTCGTGCGGGAGCTCATGCGGAGCATCCGCATCGACGATCGAAAATTCGATGCCGCATCGATTCAGTTTCAGATCAGCCAAGCCAAAAACCGATTTCTCCAACCGGCTGAAGCCGAGTCCTACTTCTTTGAGACTTCGCGCCTGCCTCCCGATTACGCCGAAGCCGCGTTCGCGATTTATCCCAAGTATCAGGAGAAGCTTCGCCTCCTGAACTCCATGGATTTCGACGATCTCCTCTTCCAATCGGTGAACGTGCTCGAAAAGCGCGACGACATCCGCATCGGTTATCAGCAGAAGCTGCGACACCTTCTCGTGGATGAGTACCAGGATACAAATCCCGCGCAGTTCCGACTCCTCAGGCGACTCTTGGGACCCGAGCGGAACATCTGCGTCGTCGGGGACGACGATCAATCCATCTACGCCTGGCGCGGCGCAGACTCGCGCCACATTCTCGAGTTTCCGGAACAATTTCCGGGAGCGAAGGTCGTGACGCTCGATCAGAACTACCGGAGCACGAGCCGCATCCTGGAGGCCGCCAACGGCGTGATCTCGCAGAACCGTCACCGCCACCCCAAGCGCCTTTGGTCCGATCGGGGCGAAGGAAATCTACTCGAGCTCGTCATCACCGAAGAGGACCGTGCGGAGGCCGAGTTCGTCGCGCAGGAAATTTTCCGACGCGCGCACGAAAATCGCGAAGGCCGCGAACACCAGGCCCGTCCATGGAAAGATTTCGCGGTCCTTTTTCGCTCCAATCCTCAGTCGCGGGTCTTCGAAGAAGCCCTGCGCCTAAGGCAAATCCCTTATCAGCTAGTCGGCGCTCTTTCGTTTTTGGACCGCAAGGAAGTGAAGGACACGCTCTGCTACTGGAAGCTGCTCGTGCACCCCAAAGACGACGCCTCCGCTCGCCGGGTGGTGAACTGGCCACCGCGCGGCTTCGGTAAAACCGCGCTCGAGACCGTGCATGAGGCAAGCGTTCAAAGTGGGGATGGATTTCTCGCCAGTCTCGCCGGCCTCCCTACTCTTTATCCGCGCGCCGCGGGCGCTGGCGCGGCGTTCACGTCGCTGCTGGACGGCCTGCGCTTGGAGCTCGAAGGGCTCGAGCCCACGGCGATCGCACTATCCGGTTGGGCTAAACGCTCGCTCGACCGCATCGGCGTGCGTAAGGCGCTCTTCGACGAAAACGCAGATCCCGTGGTGGCCGCGCGGAAATGGGACAACGACGATGAGCTCGCTAACTCGATCGGCATGCTGGAGGTCGAAGAACTCCGCGAAGAGGTGCGCGAGCGCTCGCCCGAAGAGGC
>JBEIOW010000047.1:0-8877 GCA_040377385.1 Bacteriovoracaceae bacterium
CCTACGTCGGCGCCCTCCCCGGCCGGATCATCCAAGGACTGAAGCAAGCGGGCACCAACAACCCGATCTTCGTCCTCGATGAGCTCGATAAACTCGGCAGCGACTTCCGCGGCGATCCGTCGGCGGCGCTTCTCGAGGTTCTCGATCCGGAGCAGAACAACTCGTTCCGCGACCACTACATGAACGTCCCGTTCGATCTGTCGAACGTCATGTTCATCGCGACCTGCAACAGCCTCGACACGATTCCGTCCGCTCTCCGCGACCGGATGGAGATCATCACCCTGTCGGGCTACACGGAAGAAGAGAAGTTCTTCATCTCGAAGCGCTACCTCATCCCGAAGCAGATCAGCGAGAACGGCCTGAAGCCCGCGAACATCGAGTTCACGGACGAAGCCCTCAAAACGGTCGTCTCTCAGTACACTCGCGAAGCCGGTCTCCGGAATCTCGAGCGATACGTCGGAACTCTCTGCCGCAAGACCGCGCGTCTCGTGGCCGAAGGCAAGACCGAGAAGACGCTCGTCAACAAGGACCAGGTCTATAAATTCCTCGGGCCCGCTCCGTACATCCGCGAGGATGAACAAGAGAAAGACGAAGTCGGCATCGCGACCGGCCTCGCCTGGACCTCGGTCGGCGGAGAGATCCTCTACGTCGAAACGACCACGATGCGCGGCAAAGGCGAGCTCAAACTCACCGGCCAACTCGGGGACGTCATGCGGGAATCCGGCCACGCGGCCATGGGCCTGATTCGCTCCCGGGCGAAGGACTTCGGAATCGAAGAGGATGCTTTCGAGAAGATCGACCTCCACGTGCACTTCCCGCAAGGCGGCGTGCCGAAGGACGGACCTTCCGCGGGGATCACGATGGCTTCGGCAATCATCTCTCGACTCACCGGCATCCCGATGCGCAAAGACGTCGCGATGACGGGTGAGATCACGCTGAGCGGAAAAGTACTTCCGATCGGCGGCCTGAAGGAAAAGGCCCTGGCAGCGATGCGCCACGGGATTAAGACCGTGATCATCCCCTACCGCAACAAAAAGGATCTGGAAGACATCCCGGAAGAGTTCCGGAACCAGCTCACCTTCGTCCCGGTGAAGACCATCGACGAAGTCCTGGAAGTCTGCCTCGCCAAGCCGATCTCGGGCCGCAAAGCCTCGGGCGCGACTTCGACGGGTTCGGAAGACCGCGGCACCACGCGCAGCAGTCGGAAGAAAAGCGCGGGACCTGGGTTGGCGGCTTAAAATCCTTCAATCGAACTGAATTGGGAAAAGCCCGGGCGCGAGCCTGGGCTTTTTCTTTTGTGTGCTAGGGTCTGCGGGATGAAGCGGGATGAATTCCCCGATTGGGACCTGACATCCATTTCTTTCTTTCGAGAGACATCTGGTGCGCGCCTCTACCGGGCCGAAGACGCAAATCGTAGAACCGTGATCGTGAAGCAATTCTTCAGGACGCCTGATGAAGAAATCCGCTCATCAGCAGCTCTACGGTCTTTTCCCGAAAGTCGCTCAGTGCGTTTACTTCGCCAACAGCTGGGTTGGCAGCTGCTCGAATACGTAGCGGGACATTCTCTCTGCCAGAGTGAGTTTGCCACTTCGGATTCCGCCAGCCTGGAGATCACGCTCGAGCTGATCGCGAACTTACACCGACCCATTTCCGATTCGCCGGAACACCTTCCGACGCTAGATAGGGAGTACGCCTCTCTCCTCCAAGCCGATCCCCACCTTCTCCCTCTGAACTGGCGAAGCCTATACAGAGATGCGATCTCTATCCTCACTCCCCTCCTCGCTCGATCGCGCACGAGCGTTCAGAAAACGGCACTCCATGGTGATCTTCATCCTCAAAACATCCTTTTTGCTCCTCGCGGTTGGATCGCGATCGATCCCAAAGGAGTTTACGGCGAGGCCGTCTTCGATACGGCAAACCTCTTCTACAACTCCAGCGCCAATCGAAACTGTACTCTCGACCCCAATCGCGCGGCGCGCCTCTCAGAGCAAGTAAAGGCGCGGCTTGGATTTGACCGGCAACTCACGCTTTCCTATGCCTTTACTTACGGTCTCCTAAAAGCGTGCTGGCATATCGAAGATGACCAGGATCCGAAGGAGGTCCTAGAGATCGCCCAGATTCTTCGAAATCTTCTCTGATCCTCTCCACCTTCGGCGCCGAAGGTGCACGCCGCCGGATGACGGGAAACGCTTCACGAGTGACGAAGCGGTGGTGGGCGCGGCAGAGCAGTCGCAGGTTCTGTTCTTCGGTTTTGCCTCCCATCGCGTACGGCTGTCGGTGATCGACTTCTAGTCCGTAGCTTGAGCCGCAGCGCTTACCAGTCTTTCGGTCTTGATAGGTACATTTGCCGTCCCTTTGAAAAACTGTGCGACGGAGGGGTGCACCCGGAACTCGGGTCTCTGGGTTAGAGATCGGGATCTTCTTAATGGGAGCTTCCACCTTTTGAAGCGTGAGCTTGGCCATTCGGGTCAGGGTTTCCTCTAGGGTGCGGAGGCCCCAAAGCTCTTGGATGCGTTTCAAATCGCTGATGAGTTCTTCTTCCGCCAAGAACCGCACTTCAGTCAGCGTGGCGTTTACCGGTTTCAGGATTTCCTTCCTGGCAAACTCCGGGTTCTTGACCGTGAGCGCCCGCTCGACTTCGCGCGTTGTGAGGTCTTTAAGTTCGAGCACGAGGGATTTCTTTTCCTCCGGCGTGTAGCTACCCATCCGGAAAAACCTTTGCGCCTGAGTGAGCGTGGTCAGCGAGAGCGCGCCCGATTCGACTGCGGGTTTTAAACTCGGCACGTCGCGAACGATACGCATGGCGGAGATCCTGCGTAAAGCCGCAGGTTCGGAGTATCCTAGGAACTCCACAGCAAAAACGAGAAGGCTTGAATAGCCCTTCTCGAGATAAAGCCGTCGGCGCTCGATCTCTTCTAAGCATTCGATGACTCGCGCGGTGGCGGAGGCTTCTTCGGCGACGAGGGCTTGGACACGGACGAGAAGTTCGGAATCAGAGATTTTCATTCGCTCTGCATACACCGGGTTTTTCACGAGCGAAAAACCGCGCCAAATCGCCCAAGGAGAAGCCGCAGAGAAATTTTATCCAAAACAGAGAACACGGAAAAGATCGCTCCACCTGACGCCTCATAAAGCCCAAGGAGCGCTCATTATGGAAAGCGCGTCTTCGCTAAACGGCTTTCTCAAAAAACCAGTCAACACAAAATAAGTGTACTAAAAAACTTTTCCGCGCCAAAAGTCCGGAATCCGGACCGCAAACCCGCACGTGGCCACCTTCGGCGCCGAAGGCTCTCCCCAGACCGACGCTCCAACGAAACCCGCACGAACCCACCTTCGGCGCCGAAGGTGCACAAGCGCTTAGAGCCCCTTGGCCAACCGGACCCGAATCTCTTCCAGCATGCGGGCGTTCGCGGCCGGGTCTTCGGAGAACTCGATCGCCAACCGGCGCGCGGAGTGGATTGCCCGGCGTGCGGTCACCAGGCGGCTCCACCCGATGCGAACCAATCGAGAGAGACCCACAAAATCCAAGCGGAGGAAATGCTCCGCCATCTGAGCCACCCCGATCCCGACGACGCAACAGCGCAGGAGGGCAACAAAGGTTTCGGTTCGCTGGGCTTTGCGCCATTGCGGACGACCGTTCGAAGAACGCGTCACCTTAGCAACGACCGCGAGCCGCGATGGCGGCGCGATCACGCCGAGTTCGCGCAAAGGAACCAGGCACTTCGTTCCGTAGCTGAGACGGGTCAGCTTGCGTCGAATTTCAGGATCAAATCCCGAGCGCCGCAGCAAGGAGGGAGCAATCGCCAGCCGAATAGGAAAAGCGGTCAAACGCCCCCGCGAGCCCAAGAGCGGAGACTCGTCCGAGAAGAACTCCACTTTCCCACGCAACGCGAGGGCGAGACGCGATTTACCGACTCCGCTATCCATGACGAGCAACCAACCGCGATCTTCGCCCGGAAAACGAAAGCCGAGCCCATGCACACGGTGGCGGCCGCTCAGATCGTAAGCCTCACCGACGCGGGAGAGGAGATAAAGATAAGCGACTTCGTAGAGGCGTTCGAGCGTGCGCGCGGTGATGCGCGTGCGTCCCTTCGCCCGGTCCGCTTCCACGCGCGCGCCGTCCACATAATCCACCCGACGACGGGCGCCCATTCCCGAGAACTTGCCCTCGGCAAAAGAAAAACGAAAAGGACCCCGCGCCGCGGCCGACGAAGACGCACCCAGTTCAAGAGTGAGCTCTTCTCGACAAAAGACCTCCTCCTCCGCCGCAAACGACTCGAAGTCGTCGCGCAGCCAATTCAGGCAGATCGCGGCGTCGCTAGAGGCGTGGATTTGGAAGCTCGCGGGTCCGACCGCGAGCGCTAACGCGGTTGATGGTTCCGACAAGAGCACGCCCTCCTTCCCAGAGGAATCCGAGGCCGTAGCTCGCATGAATCGCGGGGAACAAGAAGAACGAGCGGAAGCTCGAGCAGCGGATCGCAAAAGCGGTGTTCAGCAGGAGATAGAGCAGCGCGGGCAGCGCAGCGGAGAATGAACTCCGCAACGAAGGCGAAAGAACCCAAGCCAGGCCGTAAGCTACGGCGATGGAAGGGAGCACGTGAGCCAGGTGCAATCCTCCGGGTGAACGTTGAAGCGCCTGAACGCGCCCACGCGCATAAACGAAAACCTGCCGGCAGAACCGCCTCCAACCGTCTCGCCGCTCGTGAAAGACCCAGAAGCGGATATCGTAGCGGGCGTTCGCACCGGCTGCGATCATCCGGCGAATCAGGTCGTTCTCCTCGGCGCAAACCAAAGACGAATCAAAACCACCACAACGACGGAGGATCGTCCCGTTGCGGACGAGGAGATTGCAAAGCATCAGGTCGTGATCGCTCACCGCTTCATCACCGGTCGAAACCGGCAGCGGCGCAAACCGTCGGCGGGAGATCCAGGATCCCCAAAGTGTTCCGAGGGCTCTCCCGGCGTCGGTCTGGAAAGAGCTGCTCCCCGGAGGCGTCAGGTTCGGACCGCCGATCAGGTCAACGTCCCGCATCGCCGCAGCGAGCGTGGCGGCGATTCTACGGCCGGCGCCTTCGGGCAGATAAGCATCGTCATCGAGGAATAAAATCCATTCGGTCGAAACTCTCGGGAGCGCCTGATTGCGAGCCGCACCCGGGTAGATGGGCACATCGAGCTCGATCCAATCCACCGCTACCGGCGAAGCGGAGCCGAACGCCTCCCAGGCCGAGCGCACCCGTTGGGTTTCCGCGTCGGGCCGACCATTGAGAACGACAAACACTCGGGCGAAGACCCGGGCGCCCGCTTCACGCATCACGGAACGTAAAGCGCGGTCGAGCCAGGCACCACGCTCGGCGGTCGCGATCACGACGCTGACACTCCCTTCGGGCGGAATCGCGCCGATTTGAGGCCAAGATTGGATTTGGAGGCTCCCCATTAGGAGGAGTCTAGAATAGACTTCGAGCTTTATGAAGCTTCTCGCGACGAACTTCTTCCTCTACGGGAGCTACTACCTCTTCGTGGCGCTCACGGTCCTGACCGGATACTGGCTCCACCGACTTGCGGTGGAATCCGGGTTCAGCTGGAAGACCTTTCTGCGCCAAGAGCGCGTCCCTCTCCTGGCCGCGCTGGTTCTCGCCGGGCTGGTGGTCTCCACGGTCACTCCCCGGTACCGGACACTCAGTGACGAAGCCAACCTCGTCACGGTTTCTCAGTCATTTCTGAACGAGAAGTCCGCGCAAATGATCTATGGCGCCAAGAAATACTATGGGATCTGGTTCCCGGCTTCCACGACCCTTCCTAATCGCCCCCTCCTCTACCCATACCTCGTCTCTCTAGGGCACCTCGTCTCCGGAGAGAGACTGGCGAACGCCTTTGCCGTCAACGCGATCCTCCTCTTTGGGGTGCTAGCGCTCACTCTGGTGGTGTTTCGTCGTCGCGGTGCGATTGAGGTGGGACTCGGCGTCGTGTTTCTTGCCCTCAGCCACCCCATCCTGAAGTACTGCGCGACTTCCGCGGGTTTTGATTTTCTAGCGATGAGCTTCTTTGCGTTCAGCGTGGCGATGCTGGGTCGCCTTATGGTTCAACCGACGATTGCGACGGCGGGAGCGTTTCTCTGCGTTCTGGCGCTCTTTTCACACTGCCGATACGAGTCGATCGGCGTGGCGGGAATTCTTGCGTTGGGTGCGCTCGCGGTTCCCACGGTCCGTCAAATCCCGTGGCGCCCCCTCGTCCCAACCGTGATCTTCCTCGTCTTCGCGGCCAGCCCACTCCTCCTTCAGCAGCTGCTCATCGAGAACCGCACCCTCGTGCCCTCTTCCGGCGTGGAACCCTTCTCGGTCGTAGCGGCGACGCAAAACTCTTGGGACTTTGTCCGCTTCCTTCTCCTGTTCGAACGTGACGATTACATGCCGTACTCGATCGTGGCGATCTGGGCGGGAATCCTAGGAGCCGGTACGATCTTGATGTTCGCGCGGCGCCCGTCGCACCTCCTTCCCGCTGAAAAGGGGCGTGCTTTCTGGGGGGTTGTTTTGGCCGCCTGGGTGATCGTAAACGCGCTCTATCTTTCACACTACAAGGGCAATCTGCGCTCGTTGACCGAAGCCCGGTTTTACCTGTCTCTGCTCGCCGGCCTGGCGCTCATTCCTGGCCTGGCCCTGATGCGGTTGCCAGATCGGTTCGGCTCGCTTCGCGCGCGCGGGAGCGTCTTCGCCGGATTGTGCCTCGCGCTCTTCGTCTTCGAACATCCCACGGCGGTAGAGCAGCGCTACAGCAAGCTGCTTTTCATCATTCGAGAGACAGAGACGATTAAGGAGCGAATTCCACGGCTGCAGCCGGATCCACCCCTCATCGTCCACGTGAGAAGCAATATCTTCACGAGCGACGGCTACTCGGGGCTCGACTTTGACTACGTAAACAGTCACGTCGACGAAGTGGTCACGATGGTCCGGAGGCGCCTTATTCCCCGCGCCTACGTCGTCCAGCGCATCCGCTACGTCGATCAGGGCATGGAGCACTTCTACCACTTGGATCCCCGGATCCCACTCAAAGAGGTCTTCACTTTTCAACTGAACGCAGACGAGTACACCCGCGTTTCAGAGATCACGCCGTAGGCGACGCGGCTGGCCCAGAGGTGACGCTGGCGCGGACGCCTCCGCTCGACTAGACTCGGGTAAAGTGTCATTCGGCGTCCTCATCATTTGCCTCTTCCTGATCGTCTGCTCGGCATTCCTGTCCTCGAGCGAGGCCGCGCTGTTTTCACTCTCCCGCTACCAGATTCGAAGCCTGCGAGACCGTGTGCCGCGCGCCTACCGCACGATCAAACGCATCACGGCCGATCCCGCCGGATTGCTCATGACTCTCCTGATCTCCAACGAGATCCTCAACATTTCGATTTCCACGCTGATCGCAAACGCGCTCTTCGGCCACGAACGACTCGAAGGTGTCCCCACCTTCGGCCTCCCTGCCTGGGCCTTCCAAACCTTAGTCGGAATTCTCGTGACCGCTCCGATCATTCTGATTCTCTGCGAAATCACGCCTAAGGTGATTGGCGCACGCGCCAACCAAATGTTGGCGATTCTCTTCTCCGGACCCATCGCCGTGCTCTACGATCTGCTCTCCCCATTCAGGACCGCGACGCGCTGGATCCTCGTGCGGCTGCATCTGAGAAAAGTACCGACTCGACAGCAGGTGGCGGACGCCGAGGAAGCGCGCCCGCGACTCCAGGAGGAAGACTTCCTGGTTATGGTGGAGGAAGGCCACCGACAAGGTGACATCCATGAATCCGAGCTGGACCTGATCCGCAACGTCTTTGAGCTTGATGATACGACCGCCGCGGAGATCCAGACCCCGTTCTCGCAGGTCACGAGCGTGCTCGAAACGCTGCCGGTGAAGGACGCCGTACGACTGACTCAAACCTGGAAATTCTCGCGTATTCCCGTCCTGAGTCCTGATCGCCGCCGGGTCACGGGGGTTCTATACCGGAAGGATCTTCTGCTCGCGCGACTGAGCGAAGGTAAAGAGGCCGCCACAGTCTCCGAAGTCATGCGGAAGCCGCTGGTTCTCCAGAGTTCAACGAAGATCCATTCCGTTTTCCGTAAGCTCAAGCAGCATCAGACGCACATCGCAATCATCGAGAATGCGGAGCGGATGCCCACGGGCGTCGTTACGATGGCCGACGTCTTGAACGAACTCTTCGACGATCTCTTCGAGGAGCGCCCATGGTGATCGAACTTACGACCCTGCTCTGGACGGTTCCGCCACTCCTGTTGATCGAAGCGATCTTTTCTGGGAGCGAAATCGCGCTCCTTTCCGTGGACAAGGTCTCACTGCGCACGCGCGCAGCCAAAGGGTCACGTGCCGACCGCCTCGTGCTCGAGCTCGCGGAGAAGCCCGAGCGGATCTTTTCCTCCACGCTAATTATGACCAATCTCTGCGTGATCGGGATCTCCTCCCTGATCGCGCTCTATGTTCTGTCGAACGGCGTCGAGCATTCGGAACTCGTCGCGATCGCACTCACTTCGCCACTCATCGTGATCTTCGGTGAGTTCGTGCCGAAGACGCTTTTCCAAAGATATCCAGAACGATTTGCGCGCTGGTTTGCCCCTCTGGTTAACGCCGTCTACTGGATCTTCCTCCCGCTCACGTCGGTGATGTCGGGATACACGAGTCGGCTTACGCGCCTACTCCGCCCCATCGAAGAGGTCCTCGGCGGCCGCAAGCTCGGCAAGCGTGAGGAAATTCGCACGATGCTCAGCTTCGGCAAGAAGGAATCCGACCTCAAGGCCAACGAGAAGAAGCTGATCAAGCGAATCTTCGAATTCAAGGACACCGAAGCCCAGCATTGCCTGATCCCGCTCGTCCGCGTCGAGGCAATCGAGG
>JBEIOW010000432.1:0-2653 GCA_040377385.1 Bacteriovoracaceae bacterium
GGACCTGCAGGTTTTGCGTATGCCCGGATTTCTCGTCGAGCAAGTTCAGGGTGATGGTGGTCTTTTTCGGGAAAACGGGCGTGGAGCCCTCTTTCGGTCCGAGGAACTCGCAGCCCCCCGGGGTTAGTCCGCGCAGTTCGCCCGCGAGCATCGTTCGTCCGTCGTGGCAGATTGCCTGAATCGTTGTTGTTTCCGTTGATTTCGGCTGGCTCATTTTCTTTTCCCCCCGCGCATGAGCGTGAGGTACTTGTCCTTGCTCTCGCAGTTGTTCACCATCTCCGCGCGGAACGAGCCGAGCTCGTCCTCCCAGATCTCTCCGCCCTGGTGCTCCTCGGCGTGCGCGGGAGCCCGGCCCCAGTCCCAGACGCGTTCAGCGTTCTTGCGGCGGGTTTCTTCCTTCAGTTCTTTGGCGAGCTCTTTGTATTCTGGGTGGGCGTTCTGCCAGATGATGTCCTGGCTCGCGCCGTTGTAGATCTCGACTTCGATGAGCTGGTTGTTCTCGGCGATCTCGAGGATCTGCGTGTACATGTTGAGCGAGCGCTCGGAGAGATCTTCGTTGATGCGTTTCACGAGGCGCTTTTCCATCACGGGCGCACGTTCCAAGTGGCTTTCGGAAATCGCTCCCCAGACGGGTGCGGCCATCCACATACGCTGGAAGACCTTGATGTCGTAGCGCAGATCGGCGATCTGGGAGCGAATGCGACCGGGCAGCGTATCTCCGGGCTTCATTCGCGTGCGCGCCTGCTGGATCAGATGTTTGATGTTTCTCCAGTCGTCGACGATCGCCTTAGCAACCTTGTTCTGCTCGGCGCTGGCGGCAGCGCTAAACTTTCGAACGCTCTCGCGCGAGTCCATCAGCAGATTGATCTCGCCTTGATGTGCAATGAACACTGGCGAGCGAACCCATTCGGTTCCCACGCGTGATGGCACTTCGCTCGGTTGGTCCTTGCGCTTAGCCAGAAATTTTACGGCTTCCTTGTACAGCCTGGATTGAGAAGCGTCGGGGGCTTCTTTGACCCAACCCTCGAGCCACTTGTAGGGCATCTCGTAAGTCTTGCGGAACGAGCCGATCGCGCCGAGCGAGGACGGATACTGGCAAACTTCGTTGAGGGCCATGGCCATGACCATCGGCGCTTCGGGCGCGAAAGTGTTGCGTAGGCCGCCCTGCTGGAGGTTCATCGCCGTGCCGATGGCTTCCGGGTACTTCTCGGCTTGAAGGAACGCCCAGGTCAATTCCTGTAGGGCATGCGTGAGTTCGTTTGAGGCCTTCGAGACGAGTTGCAAGTGGTTGGCTGCGGCGTCGAAGTTCTCGGTGGAGAAGAAGGAGCGGGAGAGCAGCAGGTGCGTCGTATCCTTGAAGCGCTTGTAGGGCGTAGGGATCTTCTCCGCGAGGAACCGCTGACCTTCGTTGATCACGCCCGAGTGATCGGAGAGCTTGGCCGAATAGAGCAGTTTAGCAAACGCCTCGTGAATGCCCTGGCCCTTCAGGAGATCGAGCGTCTGTTTCAGCTCCGATTTGGGGCGATTCTCAGCGACTTGATCACGCATCAGCTGCGTGAGGGCGTAGTTGACGACTTCACGGTGCTCGGGGCTCTTGGCGTCGGCGACCAACTGAGGGAGAAGGCGACGAACTTCAGGCTGGTGGCCGAGCGATGGGAATTTTTCCTGAATTCGACTCAGGCACTCGAGTGCGGCGAACTGAATTCCGCGAATTCTTTTCCGCGGAGGAATTTGTAGGATCGCATGGAAGCCGCGATGCGCGATGTGAGTCATCTTCGCGTCAAGCATGCTTCTCGCCATCCAGTATTCAGCGAGTGTCTTCAGCTCCGGTTGAGTGGTGGACTGCCGGCGGAGGGCGAGTGCGCCGGAGAATCCACGCACGTTCGAATAGGACTTTCCGATCGAGCGCTCGATTTCTTCACGCCAGCGCGCTCGCACGTCATCGCTGAAAGTCCACCTCTCGCCAGGGCCGCAGGCGTCCCAAGCCGCGCTTCCCGGCTGCTGTAACGTAGCGGGTTCGTCGACGGAGGCTTCTTCCGTGGCCTTTTCATCGGCGAATACGCCGAGGGGGGCGAGCAGAAGCGCGCCGACCCAAAGTCGACTGAGAAGCATGCGCGGGATGGAGGAGCGCGGCGATTTCATAAGGTCAGTCTTTCCCGATCAAGAGCGAGACGCCGAGGGTGATGACGCTCGAGAAGTTATTTCGGGTGCCGACCACCTGGCCGAGGGTGAGGGTGTTTTCCTTCTCCTTGATGTCTTCTTTGTAGGACATCAGGCGGTAGTCGATCTTGAGCGAGACTCGCTTGCTCACGAAAAACTGCTGGCCCAGTCCCGCGTGCCAGGTGAAGTACTTTCCGTTTTCCGTATCGGTGAGGCCAAGGCCTCCGAGGAAGTGGAAGTCGTAGTAGATGATCGCTTTACCCAGCACGCTCAGTTTACCGTACAGGAGGCTCGCGCTGGCCTCGCCGCCCATATAGGATTTCGGCGGGTTGGTATTGGCCTTCTTGTTGCCCGTTTGGAGCGTACGAAGGGCATCCGAGGGCCCGGTCGAAGTTTTCCAGCCGAGCAGGTGTGCGGAGAGAAATTCGTTGAAGTGATAGCCGAGTGAAACGCCGAGCGGGTAGGTGCTCAGGAACGGATCACTTGAGGTCAC
>JBEIOW010000370.1:0-3081 GCA_040377385.1 Bacteriovoracaceae bacterium
AACGTAATCGAGAAGGCCTCCTCGAAGTCCCGCAACATCGAGAGTAAGCTTAGGAAAGTGGAGGCCCTTCCGGCCGCGGAGACGGACGTCTTGCTCGGAATTCCCGAGAATCCCGCGGATCGGCTTGCGGACTTGATGGATGACCCGACCTCTTAAGATCCTCGCGCTCGCCGCTCTGCTGTCCTTCGCCCCCTCCGCTATTTCCTGTTCGCATGCGTCTGAATCGCCGCGCCCAGAAAGGCGCTCCGTCGCTTCGGGAGCACCCAAGGGAAACCAACGGGTCACGAGCTTTCGCAAGGCCAAGGATCTGCTCGCGGATATTCACTCGTTCAATGGCAAGACCCTTTACTGCGGCTGCAATTTTTCTGGCACGACCGTCGATCTCGCCAGTTGCGGTTACAAGCCTCGCGCCGGGACAGCGAGGAGCAAGAAGATGGAGTGGGAGCATGTCGTTCCCGCAGAAAGTTTCGGCAAGGCCTTTCCCGAGTGGCGAAATGGTGCGCCCCAATGCATCTCCGGCGGCAAACCTTACAAAGGTCGTCGCTGCGCAGGAACCAACCCTGACTTTGTTCAGATGGAGGCCGATCTCTTCAACCTGTGGCCCGAAATTGGCGAGCTGAACGCGATGCGATCCAATTTTACGATGGCCGCTATCGGTGGGCCCGGTGGAGAGTTCGGACGCTGCGACGTACGGATCAAGAGTCGTAAGTTTGAGCCGTCAGACGCAGCCAAAGGCATCGTCGCGCGGATTTATCTCTACATGGAGTACGCTTATCCCGGACGTGGCATCGTCGCTGGAAAGAATCAGCAGCTCTTCGAAGCCTGGGACCGCCTGTATCCGGTCACGGATTGGGAATGCGATCTCGCCAATCAAATCGCGCAGGTCCAAGGGAATCGCAATGCCGTGCTCGACAATCGGTGCTCGCGGCGCTCAACGGTAACCCCGTAGAACCCGCGCCATCCCTTCTTCCCAGGATCGATCCGTCCTGCCTTGCGCGTCGTTCAAGAGAACCGAAAAAGCTAAGACATCTCCTGCTTCGGTCGGCACGATCCCGACCAACGAGACCACGCCGTTGATACTGCCGGTCTTGGCTCGCAACAAACCGGTCACCGACGAATCCTTGAACTTCGAGCGAAGTGTCCCGTCGACGCCCGCAAGGGGAAAAGACGACACGAGCTCGGGAAAACTCTTCATCCCGCCGTAACTGGAAAGCAGGAGTCGGTTAAACTGCGCGGCGGAAAACCGGTTCTGGTCCGTCAGTCCCGATCCGGACACGATCGTGTAAGACGTCGGTTCAAATCCGGCCCCTTTCAACTCCTTGCGAATGGCTTCCAGGCCGTCGCGTGCGGTGCCCGGAAGCTGAGTCAGCTCATGCCCGAGCGCCTTCACCAGTGACTCAGCGATGAAGTTATTTGAGAATTTGTTCATCAGGACGACGATCTCGCGCAGCGGAAAACTCTCCAAGCTCGCAAGCTCCGTCGCGGCCACGCCTTTCGATCGCAAGATAGAAGAGCAGGAGACCGAGACATCGGACTGTTTCAGCAGTGAGCAAAAAACTTTGCCAGCATAAATGTCTGGCTGAGTGATCGCGACGTACCGAGTTTGTTCAGAAAGATTGACCGGAAAGTTACCGGAGAGCGTTACCTGATCACCCAGAGCCCCATCGGCGCGCGAGACCCGCAAGGTGTACGGCGATCCTCGTTTTCCCGTCTTCGCAAGATTCTTGATCTGTAAATAGCCAGTATCCGGATCGACACTCACTTTTGGAGGCGAGCCCATGCGGCCAGCGGAGACCTTGAGTGTGATGCTGTTATAATTGAGGCTTAAACCAGAAACCGGCGCGTTGTAGGCCCGGTCACTATCGGAGTCGACTCGCTCCTCACCAAACTTCTCCTCATCAAAAGCGCTCGCGTCCACTCGGATAGAGCCCGTTACCTTTTTGATGCCTTTGCGAGAGACCTCGCGAGCCAACAGAAAGAGACGCTCGATCACCAGCGAAGGGTCTCCACCGCCCTTTAAGATGAGATCGCCACTTAACGTCGACCCATTGAGCTTCCCAGTCGTCAGGACCTCAGTCTTAAAAACGTGCCCGGGCCCGAACTTCTCGAGCGCGGCCCAAGCGGTGACCACCTTAATGCCCGACGCCGGAGTCAACATCCGATCCCCATGCAAAGAGTAAAGCTTCTTACCGGAGCGGAGCGAAGTCACCTCCACCCCGAGCTGAATGCCCTTACGTTCCACCGGAAGGAAAATCGGATCGAGGGTCGAGGCGAGCGGCCCTTCGCCGGCGTAGGAAGACGACTGAAAAGAGAGAAAAAGGATAAACGCGAGATGGAGCTTCATCGCCAATCAGTGTAGCTGCGCGAGCGGGTCAAGTCACGCCGGCGAGGTTCAGAAGACGACTGAGAAGCGCGTCGTAATCCATTCCGGCCTTCGCGGCCGCTTTCGCGAAATCGTCGTCCTTAGCAATGGAAGGATTCGGATTGGCTTCGAGAAATACGAAATCGCCGTTGGGTCGCATCCGCAAATCGATGCGTCCATAGCCCTTCAGTTGAAGCAGGCGGTAGATCTTCTTGCACGTCTCCATCAGGCGCTCTTCCTGTTCCTCACCGATGCCGCGTGCGCTGCCGTTTTCGATGCCCCACTTTTTGCGGTAGGAGTCGTCCCACTTCGCCCGATAAGTCGCGAATTTGGGCTCGCCCTCCGGAACTTCCCGGAAGAAGAGCTCCCTCGGAGGCAACGCCTGTAACCGTTCGTTGCCAAGTACGCCAACGTAGAGCTCTCGTCCTTCGATGTACTCCTCAATGATCGCGTCGGTCGAATACTTCTCATGAATGAACTTGATTCGCTCGACAGCATCCTTCTCGTTCTCGACCAGCGAGACCTGCGAAATCCCCTCGGACGACTCCAGATCCAACGGCTTGATGATGGCCGGGAACGGGAACTTCTTCAGCGATTTCCCGGATCCTTGGCGGCGCGCCACCTCGAACTTCGGCACGTGGATGCGGTGATAGGACAGGATCTTTTTAGCGAGCCCCTTGTCTTTACAGAGACGAAGCGCCTCGGGCCCCGAACCCGTG
>JBEIOW010000340.1:0-3348 GCA_040377385.1 Bacteriovoracaceae bacterium
ACTTCACCGTGGCGGCGGCGGTCTCGGGCAGGACGTGGAAGAAGACCGAGGACACGGTGTAGAAGGACGGGAACTCGATCTCAAAAACGTTGCGGGACGGGGAACGGATCGTGCCGTTCGCGCGGACGACGTGCGGGTTGGCGTCGGCGCCGCGGACTTCGACGTTCAGCTTGAGGCTGAACGAATCGTACTCAAAGCTCGCCGGGAGGTACTGCTCGAGGTACTGGCGGTCATCGAGATCCGACATCCAAAAAGCCGAGGCGACCGCGCCGTTTTGGTAGGAAACGTTGCGGGTGATCCCGTGCTTGAAGCTCATGCGGTGCACGCCTGGCTGAATCAGCCGATCGGCGACGCGGAAGCGGGTGACTTTCTTGGGGTCCTGAATGACGGGGGTGGCGACGGCGGTGCCATCGAGCAGCGCTTCGCTGGGATTCTCGATCAGGTCAAAGATCGGGTAGCCGGCGGCGGGCATCTGGAAAGCGACTTCGCTCTCGACGGACGTCTTCTTGGTGGCGACGTCGTAGACGATCCGGGCCTCGATGCTCTCGAAGTCGACGTAAACCGCGTTGCCGGTCTCGTGGGGGAAGCTCGGGGGGGCTTGTTCGATCCCGGCCCAGGCCGAGCCCAAGACGGATGCGGACGCGAGAAAAGAGCAAAGCAGTGTACGGAACATCGTGGACATAGGAGGCCCCCCTTGAATCTCCAACCTACCGTTAAGAGCGTCGAAGGGCCAGAGGACGGGGCGGATCTCGGTGTGGAAATCTTCAGTGGCTGAAGTCGCTGTCTTCCGCCGCGCTGCGAAAACATGCTAACGTCGAGCATCTTATGGCGATCCCCAAACAGCGTATCCGTCTCTCTGAGCCCGTTACCCGGGAGAATCTTCCCAAGTCTTTCGAGCCGCAGGGGTTTGAGCAGCAGCTTTACTCCTTTTGGAAAGAATCCGGCTGCTTTGACGCGGCCGATGAGAACGCTCAGGGACAGCGTGCGTTCTCGATCGTGATCCCGCCACCCAACGTCACCGGCGTTTTGCACATGGGGCATGCGCTCACGAATACGATCCAAGACATCCTCACGCGCTGGCACCGAATGATGGGCGACAATACGCTCTGGCTGCCCGGCACCGACCACGCGGGGATCGCGACTCAAGCGCAAGTCGAGAAGCAGATCGCCAAAGAAGGCAAAGGCCCGACGGGTCGGCCACTCACGCGCCATGATCTTGGGCGCGAAAAGTTTCTCGAGCGCACCTGGGCTTGGAAAGAAGAGCACGCCACTCATATTCAGAACCAGCTTCGTCGCCTGGGCTCGAGCCTGGATTGGAAGCGCGAGCGCTTCACGATGGACGAAGGGTTCTCGAGCGCCGTGCGCGAGGTTTTCGTTCAGCTCTATAACGACAAGCTCATCTATCGCGGCGAGCGCATCATCAACTGGTGCACGCGCTGCCAGACGGCGCTCTCGGATCTGGAAGTCGTGCCGACGGATCGCAAAGGGTTCCTCTGGCATATCCAGTACGCCGTCGTGAATGACGACGGCTCACCAGTCGTGGATCCCGCGACGGGCGCACCCGCTAAGCTCACGATCGCAACCACGCGGCCGGAGACCTTGCTCGGCGATACGGCCGTGGCGGTTCATCCGGCGGATGAGCGCTACACGGCTTTCCACGGCAAAAAAGCCAAGCTTCCTTTGCTCGGACGACTCGTTCCGGTCATCACGGATGAGTACGTGGCGATGGACTTCGGCACCGGCGCGCTCAAGGTCACGCCTGCGCACGACTTCAACGATTACGATCTCGGCAAGAAACACGATCTGCCGTTTGTCCAGGTGATGGGCAAAGACGGCAAAATCGGCGCGGCCGGTGGGCCGTTCTCGGGGATGAAGTTTTCTGAAGCGCGCGAGAGCATGCTTCAGCAGCTCAAAGAGAGCGGCGAGCTCGTGAAGACCGAAGACCACCAAAACAAGGTGGGCCTCTGCCAGCGCTGCGATCAAGTGGCTGAGCCGATCATCTCTAAGCAGTGGTTCGTGAAGATTCAGCCGCTGGCGGATCCCGCGATCGCGGCCGTGCGCGAAGGCAAAATCACCTTCTCTCCGAAGATGCACGAGAAGGTCTACTTCGAGTGGATGGAGAACATCCGCGACTGGTGCATCTCGCGCCAGCTCTGGTGGGGTCACCAGATCCCCGCCTGGCACTGCTCGAGCTGCCAAGGCATCACGGTCGCGCGCCAAGCGCCTTCGCGCTGTCATGAGTGCTCGGCGCGCGCGTCTGCGCTCAAGCAAGATGAGGACGTGCTCGATACTTGGTTCTCGTCCGGGCTTTGGCCGTTCGGCACGCTCGGCTGGCCCGCCAATACGCGCGCGCTCGATACGTTCTACCCGACGTCGATCCTGGAGACGGGTTCGGACATCCTCTTCTTCTGGGTCGCCCGGATGATCATGATGGGCCTGCACTTCATGGACGAGGTTCCGTTCAAGAAAGTCTATCTCCACGCGATGGTGCGCGACGAGAAGGGCGAGAAGATGTCGAAGTCGAAAGGCAACGTCATCGATCCGCTCGTCCTGATCGACAAGCACGGCGCCGATCCGCTGCGGTTTACGCTCGCTGCGATGGCGGGCCAGGGGCGCGACATCAAGCTCGCCGAGGACCGGGTCGAGGGTTACCGCGCGTTCTGCAATAAGATCTGGAACGCGGTGAAGTTTTTCCACCTTCAGTGGGAAGAAGCCCAAGGCGGCCCGATCAAAGAACCCGACGGCGGCGCGGAAAAATGGCTGCTCGCCCGCAAAGGGGAGCTCGCACCCGCCAACGCCTGGATCTTATCCCGCCTGCAAGAGATGACGACCCGGGTGGACAAGGGATTCTCGAATTTCGAGCTGAACGAATCCGCTCAGGCCATCTACGAATTTGCCTGGGGTGAGCTCTGTGACTGGTTTATTGAGTTCTCGAAGCTCCCGCTCCGTCAGGGCGGCGAGGCGCGCATGGAAACTTTGATCACGCTCCATTATGCGCTCGAGAAGTTGCTGACGGTCGCGCATCCGATCATGCCGTTTGTGACGGAAGAACTCTGGCAGACGCTCCCTTGGAAACGCCCGGCCAATACGCCGGCGCGAAACCAAAAAGGCGAGCTGCCGGTCGAGACGCTCATGTTCCAATCCTGGCCACGCCCTGAGGCGAAGTTCCGCAACACCGAAGCCGAGCAGACGTTTGGCGCCATGAAGGGACTGATCGAAGCGATCCGGAACTTCCGCGGCGAGAACAACATCTCGCCTAAAGTGGAGTTTGCCGTGAAGTACACGGCGACCAATCGCGCGGTGGAGCAGTTCGTTCGCTCGATCGAAAACGACGTGAAGGCGCTCGCG
>JBEIOW010000093.1:0-7112 GCA_040377385.1 Bacteriovoracaceae bacterium
GCTTTAGCGAAGCTAATCATCGTCACGCAAACGATGAATCCCAGCGCCGGAATCACGCTCGGGATCTCAAATGCTCCCTTAGGCTCGCCCGGGCGGCGCTTGAGCACGATCAGCGCGATGTTCATCAGCGAGAACGAGATCAAGAGGAGCAAGCTCGTCGACTTGGCGAGTCCGACGATATCCACGGTGAAAGACAACACCAGCAGAATGACGAGCATCGTGAGAATCGCGAAATGCGGCGTGCGACGAACAGGGTGAATTCTCCCCAGCACCGCCGGCAGGAGTCCTTGCCGGGACATTCCGTAAAGTAGCCGCGAACCCATGAGTCCGTTGAGCAACGCCGTATTGGCCACGGCGAAAAGGGCGATGAAGCTGTACAAGCGCGTCGGGAACCACGGAGCCGCGCGCCGCACAACCTCGACGAGCGGCTCTTTGGAAGCCGCCAACTCCGCCGCTGGCACCACCGCGACCGCGACCAAGCTGATCAGGATGTAAATCACCGACGAGACGGCAACCGCCACGATCAAGCCGCGAGGAAGCGTCTTCTCGGGCTCCTTCACCTCTTCGCTCACGTTGAGGATGTCTTCGAAACCAACGAACGAATAGAACGTCAGGACAGCTCCACTAAAGATGAGTGAAAATCCAATCGTGCGAGGCTCCGTCAAGGCAGCGAGCGCCTCGGCGGAGAGACCCGCATTCACATCGAAGTAGTCGACGGCGCCAATCCACTGGAGGCCCACGACGAGAATCAGCAAAAGGCCCGCAACCTCAATCAAGGTGCAAACGGTATTGGCCCAGATCGACTCGCGAATACCCCGAAGGACGATTCCCGCAATCAGGAGCAGAAATCCGACGACCACTACGGAGAGCGGCACTACGCCGCCGGTCAGCCCCACGAAGTATCCGGCGAACGCGCGGCTCGCAGTCGCCATCGAAGTCAGTCCCGATGCGAGCACGGCGAGGCCGATTGCGTAAGCAATGACGGGGGTGCGGAACGCCCGAGCCAAAACGTAAGAAGCTCCGCCGGCCTTAGGGTAACGGGAGCCGAGTGAGGCATACGAGAGACCCGTCAATCCGGCGGCCAACATGCTCACCAGAAAGGCCATCCAGACTCCATTGCCCATCTCCCCGGCCGCCTTGCCGATGAGCCCGTAAATTCCGGCACCGAGAATGTCACCGATCCCGTAGAGGGCCAAAGCCCAGAAGCCGATGTGACGATGCAGCTGCGCGGATTCTTGAGAAGGGGTATTCATCCGGCCACTCTGTCGCAGCCTTTTTGTAAAGTCGAGCGCGAGATGCCGTGAACCGTTCTCGCCCGATAAACTTCTCGAAGTAGCGGCGATTCCCGGCTAATCTGAACGCATCCATGCTCGTTCTTCGCGCGCTCGCCAACATTCTTTTCGCCCTCATTCTTCTGATGATTTTCACCGGCGGCGCGGTCCTGCGTCTGGAACGCGGGAAACTGGACCTCGCTCAGGTCAGCGTCTGGGGCGCCGTTCTCCTGCTAATCACGCTCGGCCTTGCCTGGCGTGGACGCAATCTGTCCAATCCAGCAAACCTCGGTTGGGCCGGCCGGAGCTGGTGTTGGCTGAGGGACCATGCGCGCCCCTCTTGGGCCGAAGTCCTCCTCGGCGCGACGGCGGCCACTCTCTTTGCAGCACACGTCCTAAAGCATTGGAATCTCACGACCGACGGCTATGACGTGTCGTTCGTTCACCAGGCGCTCTTCTTTCCTTGGCAGGACGGTCGATGGCTGCGGGCCGACATTCTCCCTTCGGGCTCGGCGCTCGAGGGACACCTGACGTTCAGCTTTTTCCTGCTCGCGCCACTCACGACTCTTTTCCGTTCGGACGCGCTTTTGTTCGGGATCCAGGCCGCGCTTCTTTTTCTTCCCATCGCGGTCATGCTTCGCCAAGGCCCGCTCGTTCAGCACCGCGGACTTTGGCTCTGGATTGCGCTCCTAATCGTCTCGCACCGCGCGCTCCGGAACGCGGCCGTCTTTGATTTCCGCGAAGACGCGATCGCGTACGCCGCTTTTTTTGCGATGGGCCTCGCCCTGCTCCGTGGGAAGATTCCCTACTACCTGCTCGCCTTCGCGGTGGCGATGACGAGCAAAGAGAACATCTTCGCGATCACCCTCTTCTTCGCCATCCCGATCCTTTTTTCACGAGAGCTCCCGCTAGGCCCGCGGCCGCGGAAGTGGCTAGCGTTCCTGACGCTCGTCGCCTCGCTCATCTACGGCGTACTCGCTTTTAAGTACTGGATCCCCGCTTTCACCGCCGGCCATGCGGAGGCGCATCCCTTCTTTGCGCGTTACGGCGCCTACGGCCGAAGCGTTCCCGAAATTATCGCCAATGTCGCCGTCAGCCCCGCGCTCTGGTGGGAGCTCACTCGTCACGTCTTTACGCTCGGCACGCTCAAGTACCTGGCGCTGCTTTTCGGGCCCTTTCTCGTCGTGCTCATCGCCGGGCGCAGCCGTGAGGTGCTGATCTGGCTTGCTCCGGCCGCCCCCGGCCTCCTGATGAATCTCGCGCACCCGTACCAAAACCAACGCGCGATGACGTTCCACTACGAGCTCATCTTGCTACCGTTCCTGATCCTCGCCACATTTTTCGCCGCCAGACGCCTCGCCGAGAGTGGACGGGGTCCGCATTCGGCGGTTTGGTTTTGGGCGATCCTGACGGCACTCGCTTTTTCCGACCGGTGGCCGGCATTCCAGGTTCGCCAGCACTGGCCCTTGGCGGATCATCTCCGCATTCACTTCGCTCTTCAGGAGTGGCCCGTACCGGAGACGCCGGTGCTCGTGAGCAACCGGTTGTCCGCACAGGTGAACCACTGGCCAAAGCTTCGCATCTCAGACACGCCCGATGCCGCCTGCCCCGCGGAGGTTCTGACGGACGAACTCCTCACGACCGGGCTGGGTGAAGTACGGCCCGCCGACGCTCTCTGGTTGCTGGATTTAAGAAAAGAATGCGATCGCTCTCTGGCAGCGGAACTCACTCGCCGCGGCTGCCGAGATACTGCGCCTCTGAGCGAAAGCGGCCATCCCGCCGTCGCGCTCTTTTCGCTCAGCTGCGAAACCGGAAATCCCTAAAGCGGTTTTCTCGCAAGCACAGCCAGATTAACGGCATGTGGATAGCTGTGAGCGCGCGCGATCCGATCCGCGCGCCGCAAACCGCTCTTGGGGAGAAAGTGCCAGGGCAACAAGTGCACGCCTTCGGCACGTTCGATGCTGAGCCCTGCTTCGCGCAGCCAATGGATCAGATCGCCTGGACGCACCCAGTTTTCGAAACCTTGGTAGTGTTCGCGAAGCTTGAGAGTCTCCGCGATTTTCAGTGACCATTTCCAGCGCGCGTTCGGAACCGACAGGGCGAGGTAACCCCCCGGTTGGAGCGCCTCACAAAGTCCACGCACCGCCGCGCGCGGATCCGGCGTATGTTCGATGACTTCCGAACAAACGATCGTATCGAAGCGATCCCCTTGCAGTCCGCGTTGAGACTCCAGAAGATCGATCACGCGACCTTGGACTCCAGGGACCGCCTTGACCACCTTCTCGACGAGCGACGGAGCCAGATCCGAGGCCAGAAGTGAGGCCGGCTGGTGAGCCTGAATGCGCCGAGTGAATTCCCCCAATCCGCAGCCTGCGTCCCAGCAGCGCTTTCCGCGAATGCGTTCGGATCCCAGAAATTCATCCACGAGCACTTCGATTCGACGATCGGTGTCGTAACGGGAGACCACCTGCGCCCAGCTCCCGCTGATGCGCTCATAGGCGAGATCCTTTTCGGAGAGAGAACGAGGAGAGGATTCAGTCATGTTTTTCCCAAGGCTGTGCGCCATCACTGCGGAGATACACGGGGCGTCCTTTGACTTCGTCAAAGATGCGCGAAACATAGAGGGCAAGGAGCAGCTGCCCGAGTGCCAGCAAGCCGCCCCAAAAGCTGACGAAGAAGATCACGGAAGGCCAGCCGATCGCGAACTGGATCCCCTGTGAGAGTCGCCAAAGTTCGTAGGCGAGATAAACTGCGCAAAGCACGAAGCTCGCCAGCACCGTCCCCGAAAGCAGCAGCATCAGAGGTCGACTGCTGAAGTAAGTGATGCCACGAAGGCCCAGACGCAGCATTTGCATCGAAGAATACTTGCTTACCCCGGCGAAACGTTCCGCCGGCGAATAAGGGATCGTGAGCACCGGAAATCCGACCCACCGAAAGAGCGCACGATTGAATCGGCCTCGCTCGCGCAAGGAAAGGTAAGCCCGGAGGAAGGGGCGAGTCATCCCACGAAAGTCCGCGCTTCCGGGTTCAAGCGCCATCCCTGAGAGGAACGAAAAAACTCGGTAGAACGCACGACTCGTCCAGCGCTTCCACACGCCGATTTTCGGGTCGTCCTTGCGCAACATCTGAACGTGACCCGCGCCCGCCTTCAGCCCCTCCACGATTTGCGGAATCCATTCCGGCGGATGCTGAAGGTCCGCATCCATCACGATGAACAGGTCGTCCTCTGCACTGCGGGCGTAGGCCGACTCCAAGCCCGCTTGAATGGCCGCTTGGTGACCGAAGTTCCGAGAAAGACTGATTAGCTCGATCACCAGTGGACCGTCAGCATGCTCAAGCGCCAGCTCGCGCGCGATCGTGGACGTCCTATCTCGTGAGCCATCATCGACCAGAAGCAACTGGGCGCTGAGCGAATGAGGCAGGCGCGCGACGTTCGAGCGGACGGCGGCCGCAAACTCGCGAACGCCCTCTTCTTCATTGAAGCAGGGCGCGACGATCCAAACCCGGGAGGCGGAAGCGAGAGGAGACATTGTCGGCTAACATAGCCCGGCCTTTTTGGGCCTGTCCACTGCTCACGCCTCAGCGCAAAAACTGGCGAACTCTCGAAGAACATCGCAGAATTGGGGCGTGAAGATCACTCCCACCACTTCTCCGATTCTGGATTCCGTGCGCGCGGAGTTTGACTCCCGCTTTGAGGCGATCCTCGAGTCCTTGCCGTCGGATGTGCGCGAACTCATCGAACGCATCCCCATCCTGATCGAAGATGAACCGACGGAAGACTTCCTTCGCCAGATGGGCATCCCCGAGGACGGCCTGCCCTCGGATCTTTGCGGCGCGCACTGGGGGGTACCGCTGACCGAACAATCAGTCGGCCTGGCGATCGAAGAGCCTGAACGCGTCTATCTTTTCCGCGGTCCGATCCTGCGTTTAGCGGGAGACGAGCCCGGTGCACTTGAGCAAGAGATTCGGATCACGCTTCTTCACGAGCTGGGACATCACTTCGGGCTCGATGACGACGATCTAGACGAGCTGGGCTTCCGCTAGCCAGCTCTGCCGATTGGTCCGCCCATGGTTACAATCGGTAACCATAACCTACGGTAACCCTTCGACTTTTTATTGCGCACTGAGTCATCCTTCTGTAGATTCCACCCTGCGTGAACGTGAACCGGATGCCCACCTCACAACTCTGGGTGGTCTCCTTGCAACGAGTCTCGAAGTGATCACGCACCCGAGGCGGCCTTCCTGCACACCGGAAGGCCGCTCTACACGACGACACTCGTCTCGGCGGTGGGCATCCGGTCAACGAGAAAGGCCGGACCCGCGTCAGCGGACCCGGCCTTCGGTGATTTCAGGGACCGGGGGGCGATCCCCGAGACCTTAGCGGCAGTCGGAGCGGATCAGGTTGATCCGGTTGAACCGGGTATTCACACCCCGGATCGCTTCGAAAGCGCCCAGTTCCTGCTGAGTCCGGGAGTCGAGGATGCTGAGGCGGTTCGCATCAACGCTACGGACGGACTCGCCTTCCCAGGTCTCGGTGCCCGAGCAGTAGCGCGTCTCGTAACCGCACTCGCGGCGATAAACGGTGTCGCACTCACGGCGCGTCTCATAGTGGCACTCACGGCGACCGTCGACGACGCGGCAAACCTGCTCGCGTACATCGCGGCAGACTTGGGTCGGAACATCACGACAGATGTAATCTTGGCCGCAAGCGTACGTGCAGCTCTCGGTACGCTCAGAACGCCCGAGGTTGGTCGACGTCGTTCCGCGCTTCATCACGAAGTCATAGTCGGGGTTGCCCAGATTGGAGCCATCGAGCGTGTAGTTGTCGAGCTTCCCGCCGGGGAATCCGCCGTTGATCTTGAACTCAGCGGTGGTTCCGTCTCCGGGCATGAGGTGAAGCGACTTCGAAGAGTTGCTGTTCCGAATTCGGTAAGCATGACCTTGGATCAGGTTCAGCACCTTGCCGTTAGAAGAACGAAGCGTGATCGAGCTTTCGCCCGGCGCATACGAGAACGTCGAATCCTGCCCGCTCATCGGGTAGTTGGCGGCAAATGCCGAGGCAGCGAGCGCGAGGCCAAAGATGGCGATCATGGACTTGGTGAACTGTTTCATTTTCTCTCTCTCCTACTGTTGGGGTCGAGGCCAGAGGCCTTAAACCGAATTGCGATGCCAGCACAGAGAGCAGAGACCATGCCGAAAGCAGAGAGCCCAGCGACGGTCCTCAGCGTAAATATAGGGGGGGCTCACGAGACCCAGGCACTCCGCGCAGGGGCCAAAATGGCCCAGCGGGTCAGAACGACTCCAAACCTCGTGGAGCCAAGTCGGGGGGCGACCCATCTTCACCACGGTGGACAACCCAGTCCCAGCTCGTGAGCGCTCGCAATCCGTGGATGGCGCGAGCCTCATCGCACCGAACATTCTTCTTTCCCGTCTCAAAAGAAGCTTCGAATCGGCGACAAGGAGTTGGGCGCTCCTCGTAAATGGAACAACCGACGCGGTCACCGATTTTCCCTCGTAAGGCGACGCAGCGATTTCCGGACTTTTCTGTCGTCCCCTTCATTCCGCGATGGAGATCATCGAGATCCTGAGTGAGCGCGAGGGGAACCGGGGGCTGGTGATCCTTGGCTTCGGCCTCGCGCCAATAGAAAACGACGCGAAAATACGCGCAACAAGCCCCGCAGCTCAGACAAGGATGCGGACGGTTCACCGGCGCCATTCCGTGCGCCCCCTTTGAGCTCAAAGGGTACCCGAATAAAACTGCCCCCTCAAGCTGTTGAACCCGGTGGGTGCGACGAGAGGTAAGCCAGAGTTTCATTGGAAGAAAAGTTGAACGGCGAAGGA
>JBEIOW010000504.1:0-2174 GCA_040377385.1 Bacteriovoracaceae bacterium
ACGACTCGATCGCACCGACGATGACGATCACACTCCAGAATCACGTGAGTGGAGTCGTGAATCGTGTGCCCGTTGTATTCAAGCTCCAGATCTCCGAGGAAACGCCATTTGACCGAGCCGTCGTGCAAGTTGTCGGAGCGACGGAATATGGATCGTCGAAAACTTCCGGTACCAACCGGGAGTACGAATTTGAACTTCGCCGACTTTCGAGTGCTACGCCTTACCTTCGCGTGAATGCGGGCGCGTTCACGGACTTCGCTGGCAATCCGCTAGCGGTGACGGTCACGACTTCGGCGCAGTTCGTTCCGACGATTCCTTCGCCGACCTGGTGGCAGTTCTTCCAGATTCCCGATAGCAGCAGTTCGAACTACCACCTCGACTACACCGGTTTGCTCTTGAGATGGGATACGCCGGATTCTCACGCTTACCAAGGGTTTGAGGTTTCCGGGTCCGCGCTCGGCACGACCTACACCAACCATGCGGTGGGCGCGAATCAGTTTTCGTTCGGCAAGAACTGGAACCATTCCGGTGATCGCACGATCTCGTTGCGCGTCCGGGCGATCGGGCCCGGCGGAGTGCGCTCTGGCTGGTCAACCACGCTGACCCACGAAGGCTTCTCGCGCTACGGCGAGGACTCGGGGGACGGTCGATCCGGCAACGGCGAGCTCTTGCGTTGCCTGGGTACGGAAATCATCGCCGGCGTGCGTGGACGGTCGGGCGGTGCTTTGGACAGAATCGACGGGATTTACCGTCGCTCCAACACGACGGCTTCGATCTCTTCCGAGCGTTACGTTCCTGTGACGAGCTCCAGCGGCGGCGGTGGAGGTGGCGGAGATCCCTTCGATATGAAGTGTCTAAACGGCTACGCGGTCGACCGTCTCGTTGGCCGCTCGGGCCAAGCGATCGACCGGTTCGGGATTCGTTGCAAATCGCTCACGACAGGCGCGTTTGAGCCGATCAAGTCCGCGGGCGGTGGTGGTGGCAGTGCAAGAGAGATGGGATGTCCTTCCACGCTCTATCTCAATGAGATCCAGTGGCGACATGCGCACAAAGGCTGGGGCAGCATGGGCAGCCGGCGATTGGTCTACCGCATTGGCATCGTTTGCGACTGAACGCCGCAAGCTTCGCTCATTACTCCGTTACTTCGAAGTCGTACTCCACATCCGAGGATTGAAGCTCGAGCTCGTCGGTAATCACGCGTCCGTCGATCGCTTGGTAGAGCGCCGTGTTCTTACCGGCTGTAGCAGGAGCGGCGGTTCCTTGGGCGAGGTCAGCGGGACGGCGGTAATTCCCGGATTCCATCATGGGCGGCTCGGCCGCATCGAGTAGGGTCTCGAGCTCTGCGAGCTCTTCTTCACTGGCCGCGGTCTCGAGCGGCGCGACCGTATCGAGCGCAGAGTCATGGAAAGGCTCTGCCGCCAAAGGTGCTGCGGCTAAGGGAGTCGCCCCCATCGCGGCGAGCGGCGAAAGAGCGATTAGCGTCAGGGAGAGGATTTGAGTAGTGAGTGCGTGCATCGGGTCTCCTGACCTGAGCGTAACACGCAGAAATGGAGGCGGGGAGTCACCCGGCTCGGGGAAGTGTTCTTTTTTTGGCGCCGGCCGGTTGACCGATCCAGTCCGTGAGGATGAGGGCGGCTTTGCGGGGGTTCTTGTCGACGAGGGAGAGAATCTTTTCCCGCAGAGACTCGACCTCCGCCCGTGGGCGAAGGTCGGCCTTTGCTGTGTGGTGTGGGGAAAGACTGGTCGGTAATTTTTTGTCGTTCTTGGTGGTCATCGCTCGCGCGGGCCTCGGCTTAAGCCGTAGGGGTCGGATCTTTTTTCGCGTTTTCGCGGATTTCCCAGGTCTCGATCTCTTCGGGAGCGATCGAGCCGACGAAGACTTCTTCGCCGACGAGGGAGAAGGCGAACCATTTGTCGCCCATCTTTTGGTAGAGCACCTCGACGGTGCTGTCATTTTTTTGGCTGCTGAACTTTTTCGACTCGGGGTGGGACATCTTCAGTTCCTCCATGAACATCAGGTTCATAGATCCTTTCGGACACAGGCCGGGAACCTTAACGGGGAAAATTCTTCCCGCTGAAAGTGACTAAAACTGCCCCCTCAAGCTGTTGAGCTCGGTGGGTGCGACGAGAGGTAAGCCAGAGTTTCATTGGAAGAAAAGTTGAACGGCGAAGGA
>JBEIOW010000111.1:0-6594 GCA_040377385.1 Bacteriovoracaceae bacterium
CTTGAATCTGTACCTCGCGACGAATCCGGGCCAGGTTCCTTCGGCTGTGAGGATCGTTCGCGAAACGGTGGAGCGTCTCTGCCGCGAGGGTGTGCCGCCGAAAGAACTCGAATCCGTGAAGAGCAACGTCAAAGGCATGCTCCTCCTCGGCGCGGATGATGTGGAATCCCGAATGATTAATCTCGCGCGCAATCAGCTCTTTCTGGGCGGTTGGTCGAGCGTGGAGAGTATCTGCGCGGCAATCGATGCTGTGACCGGCGTGGAGCTGAAGCGGGTCGCTCGTCGAATCTTCCGCCACCAAGAGCCCGGCCTGCTCGCGCTAGGGCCACGACCGAGCCCGGCCGTGCGCCGAAAACTCAAGCCGAGTTTCCCGAAGCGTTGATGAGAGGTGCGCGCGCGTGTGGCCTTAGCGCCTACGCCTGCGCCAGATCAGGAAAGCCACGGCCGCTACCGCGATAGCGCCATAGAGCATAAGGTCGTCATCGGACTTCTGTTTCGGACGCTTCGCTCCAGCTTCTTCGGTCGGTGCGGGTGGAAATACGGTGCCTTCGGACATTCCCTGCGGGATTTTAATGTCGAAGAGATTTCCCTGCGGGCCGGAATTGATGCCGGTGCCTTTGCGGAACACGCGGAGAGTGCGCACCATCGTCTCAAAGTCTTGCAGGTAGTCCTGATACTTGGCGCTGTTGATGGAGTAGGTGACGAGCACGCCGATGTCCATCTTGATGGTGGCAAGGTAGCGCGTATAGAAGCCGGGAATCTCGGAGTCCAGGTGAAGCGCATCGACCCAAGACTGGCTGTTGACGTCGGCGAGCTTGGCGTACTTCACCTCGGAGGTGACGCTTTTGTTCTGTACGCTGGTGTAAGTTTTCGGATTTTTCAGGAACGCCTGGTACTGATCTAGAGTGTCCTGTTCACCGCGGAGCTTGGCCGCGAGGATGATCACGGCTTCGCGTTTTTTGGCTTCGTTGGTGTTCTGACAAACCCACTCGGCGCCTTCCAGATTGCACGCCCACTGTGGGGGCAGCTCGAATTCGACGAACTGGTTAGCGAACTTTGCCGCCCATGCTGGAGCGGGCACTATCCATGCCGCCACAACAAAAAGCGCGACCGTACGGAAGCTAGAAGCGAGGGACAGGCAGCGGTGTGAATTCATCATGATTCTCTTCTCGGCTGTTTCTTGAGCGCCGATGGGTCGACGCTCAAATTCACTGCAGCGGTCGTTTAACGATGAAGCCTTCTTCGATCAGCATTTCCTTGAAGTACTCCAGGATGAGGAGCGCGGACTCCGACGGCCTCACGCTCTGGACCTGGACACGCGCGATCGGTTCGGCGGCTACTCCCGACTTGTCGACGCTGAAGACGTCGAAGAGCTGTCCGGGTTGCACGCCGTCGTTGGTGCCTTTGTCGATCTTGATCAGGTTCAGGCGGTCGTTGGTGCGCAGGATCTTGCCTTCGAACTGATCGTTATAGGGTACGAAACCGCGGTTGGACTTCTTGGCTGCACGATTGCGAACCGGCTCGCGCGACTGAACGGGCGTGTAATCTAGCTCGGAGTTTTCTTCTTCACCCCCGAAGCGGAACCCGATACCTGCGCCGAAACGCGTGTCTTTCTGAGCGGATTTTCCGAAAATACCCATTCCCAGTGTGGCGAAAAAATTCAGAGGCGAGGGTGTCTGATAGCCGAATTCACCGTGGACGCGGGTGAGAGAAGCGGCTGAGCTTCCGGTGAGGAAACTTCCGCCGCTACCAACGGAAGAGAGCGAAGCGAGGGGGACGCCGTCCAGAGGGTCGTCGCCGAGGGCCATCACGCCGAAGATGCCCAGTCGTCCGATGATCCCGGGAGTCGCGCGGCGAACTCGCAGCTCGACGGAGTAGGGGAGTTGAGCGGAAAAATTCCGGTTTCGCTTGGTGTAGCCAGCGCCAGCGACCAGGGAGAGGGAGCGCTCGGAGGAGTCCCCAATCGGCATTTCAAAGAAAGCGCCGCCCGTGATGTCGGTCGTTTGGTTGCCGAGCCAAGGGGTGTTGTTGGCGGTGGAGGTGTCGTTGTCGTAAGCCGGAAAGTCGAACTGAAATTGCAAACTCAGGTTCGGAGAAAACATGCCGGGGGACGACACCTCGCCCTCCCAGATTCGGTAGCTGGCGCCAACGGCTTGGTCGCCGAGACCGAATCGACTCTCGCCCACGGTGGGGTGGTCGATGCTGGAGCGAGTCCAGCTGAGACGGCCGTAAATCGAGAGTCGTTCGGAGGCGCCGTAAGCGAGATAAGAATCCCAGTGGATGCGTTTAGCGCTGGTGAGCCCGGCGGGATCGTAAGCCGAACCGTCTGGGTCGAAATTCGATGTCGTCGACAAAAAGGTAAAGTCGCTGCGAAGCGTTAGAACTTTAGAGTCCTCATGCTGAGACTCCCAACGCTGGATCTGGAAGTCTGCGCGCGATGCGTTAGGCGTAAGGAGCAAGACCGACGCGAAGGCCGGAATCAGCGTCTGGGAGAGGGCAGAGAGGCGGGCCGGATTCAGGAGTTTTGTCTTCATTTCGGACCCTCTTCTTTCGTTAAGTGTGCCACAGCGGACGATGACTTCCAGGCGATTTTTTGGATACCCACACGCCCCGTCGCGAGGTAGGTTTTCGACTTCACTGGAGAAAACCATGACCTTGTACAAGCAGTCCCTCGAGTACCATTCGCGGGGTCGGAAGGGGAAAATCGAAGTCATCCCTTCCAAGCCGGTGGCCACGCAGGCCGATCTCTCGCTCGCTTACTCGCCTGGAGTCGCCGAGCCCTGCCGCATGATCGCGGAGAAGGAAGAACTGGTTTACGAGTACACCGCGAAGGGCAATCTCGTGGCCGTCGTCTCCAACGGCACGGCGGTTCTCGGACTGGGCGACATCGGGCCACTGGCTTCCAAGCCCGTCATGGAAGGCAAAGGCATCCTTTTCAAGAAGTTCGCCGATATCGACGTTTTCGATATCGAGCTCAACGCCAAGGATCCGAATGACGTGATCCGCGCCTGCGAGATGCTGGAGCCTACTTTCGGCGGCATCAACCTCGAGGACATCAAAGCGCCCGAGTGTTTCTACATCGAGGAAGAGCTCAAGAAGCGCCTCAACATCCCGGTTTTCCACGATGACCAGCACGGCACGGCGGTGATTAGCGGCGCGGCTTTTCTGAACGCGCTCGAAGTCATCGGCAAGAAGATCGAAAACGTCAAAGTCGTGTTCTGCGGCGGGGGAGCTGCGGCGATTGCGTGCGCGAACCTCTACCTGCTTCTCGGCGTGAAGCGCGAAAATATCCTCATGTGCGACTCCAAAGGAGTCATCTACAAAGGCCGCAAAGAGGGGATGAACCCCTACAAAGAGCGCTTCGCCGTCGAAACGACCAAGCGTACGGTCGGCGAGGCGATGGTGGGCGCGGATGCGTTCGTCGGCGTTTCGGTGAAAGACGGCATCACCGTCGAAATGGTGAAGGCCATGGCCAAAGATCCGATCGTGTTCGCGATGGCGAACCCGGATCCCGAAGTGCTGCCCGAAGAAGTGATGAAGTACCGTCCGGACGCGATCATCGCGACGGGTCGTTCGGATTATCCGAACCAGGTGAACAACGTGCTCGGCTTTCCGTTCATCTTCCGCGGTGCCCTCGATACGATGGCGACCCAGATCAACGAAGAGATGAAAATGGCGGCCGTCCGCGCGTTGGCCCAACTCGCGAAGGAAGATGTGCCCGAGAGCGTCTCCCGCGCCTACGGCGGACAGAGCTTCAAGTTCGGTCGCGACTACCTGATCCCAAAGCCCTTCGATCGTCGCGCGCTGTTGTGGGTGGCTCCGGCCGTGGCCGAAGCCGCGATGAAGTCCGGTGTGGCTCGCAAAAAAGTGCAGATCGACGACTACCGCGACAGCCTGGAGACGATCCTCGGCTCCGCCTACACGGTCATGCGCGGAATCAAGAAGCGCGTCGCGGGCGCGGCCAACTCGGGCCGCCCAACGATCGTCTTGCCCGAAGGCGAGAACCCGAAAATGCTTCGCGCTGCCCAGATCATGCGCGAGGAGGGGATTTGCGATCCGATCTTGCTCGGACGCGAGACCACCATCCAGCTCCAGATCCAGGAGCTGGGAATGGAAGCCCAGATGAAGGGCGTGAAGATCATCCGGCCTTCGGAGAGCGAGTATTACGAGTCGTTTGCCCGTGAGTTGGCGCGCAAGCGCGAGCGCAAAGGCGTCACGCACTCGCTCGCTCGCGTGCTGATGAAGCAATCCAATTACTTTGGCTCGATGATGGTCGAGCTGGGGCATGCGGACGGAATGCTCAACGGTCTTTCGCAGAGCTATCCGGAGACGATCCGTCCCGCGCTCGAAGTGATCGGCGCAAAACCCGGCTCCCGCTTGGCGGGCATCTACATGATGGTGCTCAAGAAGCGCGTGCTCTGGTTTGCCGATACGACGGTGAACATCGAGCCTACCGCCGAAGAGCTCGCCGACATCGCGATTCAAACCGCGGATTTCGCGCAAAAGTTCATGGTGGCCGAGCCGCGCGTGGCGATGCTCTCGTTCTCCAACTTCGGTTCGAACTCGCATCCGTTTGCGACCAAGGTCCGTCGCGCGACGCAGATCGTGAAGTCACGTCGTGCGGACCTCGTCGTCGACGGTGAGATGCAGGCGGATACGGCGCTCGTGCCGGAGCTCTCGGCGCAGAGCTTCAACTTCAATCAGGTGCCGGGCGATGCCAACGTCCTGATCTTCCCGGATCTTCAGTCGGGCAATATCGCCTACAAGCTGATCGGCCGCCTGAGTGACGCCAACGCGATTGGTCCGATCCTAGTCGGCATGAACAAACCCGTCTTCGTTCTTCAGCAGAACTCCGACGTCAATGACGTGGTCAATATGGCCACGATCTGCGCGATGGAGATTCAGGTTCGTAAAAACGCCAAAAACTCGGAGGCCAACACGAATGTCTAACCCACAAAAAGAAGCGATCTTGAGCGCGGATGCTCCGAAGCCAATCGGTCCCTACAGTCAGGCGATTCGTTCGGGCAATCTCCTGTTCTGCTCGGGTCAGATCCCGATGGATCCTGTGTCGGGCGCGATGGTGGGCGAAGGCGACGTGCAGGCGCAGACGCATCAAGTGCTGAAGAATCTCGGCGCGGTGCTGAAGCAGGCTGGCGCGGGTTTCGGGTCCGTCGTGAAGACGACGATTTTTCTCAAGTCGATGGGTGATTTCCCGAAGGTCAACGAAGTGTACGCGAACTACTTCACCGGCGTGACGCCGGCGCGTTCGACGGTGGAAGTTGCGCGCCTGCCGAAGGACGTTCAGGTCGAAATCGAAGCGATCGCGATTCTCAGCTAAGATCTTGAAGCGATTCCTGGGCGAATTCTTCAAAGGCGATCTGGGCCGATTGGGGCTAGCCCTGCTCGTGGCGTCGAGCTTGGGCGCCGTCGTCGCCCTCGCGTTCGCGATGTACCATGCGGGCGAGCTTTACGATTATACGGACACGGTCGATGGGGTTCGGCTTCCGGAGGTGGATGCGATCGCCGTGTTGGCCGGTGGCCGCGGACGCATCGCCGGTGCTGGCGACATCTGGTACCGCTACTGGGAGCTGAGTCAGTATCCGCTGCGTGCCGCGGGCCGGGCGCCCTTGCCGACCAAGCCGCCGATTCTCTATCTCGCGGGCATGGGAGAGAAGTCGAGTTTCGCGACCGTACAGACCTTGGTTCGTCGCGGGGTGTGGGACGTGCTCGTTCCGGAACTCGTCATCGTGGAGAACCGGAGCCGGAACACCTGGGAGAACGCGAGTTTTCTTGCCGATGAGACGGTGGTTCGTCACTGGGATCGCCTGCTGCTGATCACCTCGCCGTACCATATGAAGCGCGCGAAACTTTTGCTGGAGCGCGAGTTGCGCACGCGCAAGCTGCAAAATGTCGTGGTCGAGACGTATACGATTCTGACCGAACCGTTCGATGCTCAGGAGTGGCGCGAGAGTTCGCACGGCGTGCGGGTGACGCTCGAGGAGTACTTGAAGCTGCTCTACTTGCGCTGGACGCTCGACGGTTAGGGCTTGGCGAAGACGATGCCCGAGGACTTGATCTGCGCGATGAGTTGCTGCACGGCCAGCGCGCGGTGAGAGATCGCGTTTTTCTCGGCTTCCGTCATTTCGGCAAAAGTCTTCTGCGAGCCGCGCGGCAAAAAGACGGGGTCGTACCCGAAGCCATTCGAGCCGCGAGGCGCGTCCAGAATCGTACCTTCGAGCACGCCGGTCGCGTGCACGAGAATTCCTTCGATCACGAGCGCGAGCGAGCAAACGAAGCGGGCGGCTTTCTCGCCTTCGGAGCGGCCCTTAAGTTCTCCCAATAGCTTTTGAACGTTGGCCGCGTCTTGCGCTTCGCGCGAGAGGAGCTTGCCCCCTTCGGTCGCGTAGCGGTGGCTGCGAACGCCGGGGCGCCCTTCGAGCGCGAGGACTTCGAGGCCGGAGTCATCGGCGAGTGAGGGGTAGTGGCAGGCCTGATTGCAGAGTCGTGCTTTGGCGATCGCATTCTCAAGGTAAGTGGAATGGTTTTCCACCTGGCCTAGTTTCGAGGCGTTGCGGATCAGCTTCTCGGCCGCGA
>JBEIOW010000046.1:0-8888 GCA_040377385.1 Bacteriovoracaceae bacterium
CGCACGGCCGCGCAGGCACTGACCATCGTCCGGTGATCCGCGAGGACGGAGCGCGCCGCGACGGTCTCGCACGCGTGCAGCCAATAGGTCTCCGGAAACGCTCCTCGATCCTCTCGGATTCGCTTCGCGAGCGCGTCGCCGCAGATCTTCACGGCGCTCGTGGCGTTGGGTTTCGGGGTGGCCAGGCACTGCTGATAATCTCCCGGGCAGACTTCGGCCATGCAATCGCCGTAACAAAGCTTTCCGGAGATTGGGAATCTGCACGCTGGAGCCGAAGGTCCCTCCAGTACGGTTGCGGGTTCCAGGGTTCCGTCGCCGGGCCAATCCCGAGAGCCGTGCTCAAAGGGCATGCTCGGCGTGAGCTCGGCTTGTGATCGCTCATCGAATGGGGAGACTACCGCGCGCGCGGGCGTGCAGCCGATCGGCAGCGGTGCAGACCAGCCGCCCGAAGTCGCACGGGTGGGGCGACTTTCCGCAACGCGTTCGGGGCGACCGCAGGCGCTCACCGCACGCTGCCAGCACCGGTCGCGTGACCAGGTTTCAAAGGCAAAAGTCAGCGCCTTGGGGAGGTTTCCGTTCCCCAATCCGTCACTGTAGTTTTGGATCCAAAAGATTTCTTTTTCGCGACTCGTGGCCGCAGTGCCGCCGGCGCAACGACTGACGCACTCGAGCGTCGCGTTCATTTTGGATGGAGTCTCCGGTGCTACGGAAGAGGGTTGTCGCGCGGCCGGCCCGGGATGACTGCAGCTGGCGAGCATAAGGACTATGGAGAGCAGGAATCGAGATTTCATCTCTTCAAGGGTACGGGATTTGGCCGAGCAGGGTCAATTCGTCGGCGCGGACGGGCCGATCAACTCGCGGGCTTTGGTAAAGACCGCATCCAGCATGGGTTCCGTCAGACGGCCGGTAAACGTGTTCTGCTGACTGGGGTGATACGACATGAGGAGGTGGCGACCGTTTGGAAGCGGATGGATTCCGCCGTGTGAGAAGCGCGGACGGGTTCCCGTCACTTCTTTGCGCTCGATGAGGCGATCCCAAATCGTGTTCAGTCCGATTCCGCCCAGGGCGAGGTAGACTCGCCGTTGGATCAGGAGGTCGAGTTCCGCGTCGAGAAAAACCGAGCAACGCTCGATCTCTTCGGGCAGGGGCTTGTTTGCGGGCGGAGCGCAGCGGGCTGCGCAAGTCACGAAGGCGTCGCAGAGTTCGAGGCCGTCGTCGCGCGAGACGGAGGTCGGCTGGTTGGCGAAACCCGCGCGATGGAGCGCGCGGTAGAGCCACTCTCCGGAGCGATCCCCGGTGAAAATTCGTCCCGTTCGGTTGGCGCCGTGAGCAGCGGGAGCAAGGCCGACGAGAATGAGGCGAGCCTGGGCATCGCCAAACCCTGCGACAGGCTTACCCCAGTAGGACTCTTCCAGGTAGGCGCGGCGTTTTAGGCGGGCAACTTCCTCGCAATGGTCTCGAAGACGCGGACAGCGCACGCAGGATTCGATCTCACGACGCAGGCCGGCCCAGGTGCGAAGGGTGGGGAGGTGTTTTTGCGATTTGCCAGACGCCATAGTATAGCCAGAGTCCTCGTATGAACCTGACGATGATGAAAGCCAAGCTGCATTCGGCGACGGTGACCCAAGCGGACCTGAACTATCAGGGCAGCGTGGCCATCGATTCGAGCCTCTTGGCGGAATCCGGCATTCTGCCCTTTGAGCAGGTGCACATCTATAACGTCTCGAATGGTTCCCGTCTGATCACCTATGCCCTGGAAGCCCCTGCGGGTTCAGGGCAGATCTGTGTGAATGGCGCGGCGGCTCGCCTGGTTTCCCCTGGAGACCGCGTCATCATCGTTTCCTACGCCCAGATGGACGCGGAGGAGGCCAAGCGCCATCGCCCGCGTGTTCTCATCCTGGGTGAGGGGAACGCGATTCTTCCTCAGTAAAATACCGAATCTAACGCCAAGCATTAATTGTGACTTCGCGGGTGGACTCCAGCCCAGGGTTGAAGCTCAGGCGTTCGGTCGTCAACCCTGCCCAGAGCGGTCGCAGCGCCTCTGGATGGCTCGAGAAGTGGACCACTTCGTCCAGGCGGCCCAGACGGCTCACTTCGGCCAGTGCGGCCTCCGGAGCGCTGCTGCTTCGAATGCCAAACAAGGGACCAGAGGATTCCAGCAGCACCGCTGCCGCCTCGAGGGTCTGAGTCTCGAGCAGCGTAGGCGCGAAGAAAGAGCCCGTCTCGCCCGAAACGCCGATCCGTTCACCTCCGCAGAGGAGCTGCGTGCTCGGCGGAGTCAGTAAGAGTTGCAAGAGCTCTTGTGTGCGTTGCACGGAGCGGTCCGAGGGCATCGGAGGAAGTTCAGGGTGTGAGCCTTCGCCCGTTTTATAGCTCCGCACCTGATCGAGCAGCAGGTTTCGGAATTCCCCCAATACGTTTGCGTCTACCCAAGCCATCTTGAGTGAGCCGAGCATCTCGCGCGCGCAGTATTCAGCGGCGTTCTTCAGATCGGCGTCCGCGTGGATCCAAGCCATCCGGCGGGGAGGCGTGTTTACCCGCAAGCGCAAACGAGGCCGAGCAGCGCAAGTCGTCGAGACGCGGGTCGCATTTTCAGTCGTGCCGTAGAAGCTTACGCCGGCGATACGAAGGTCGCTGAGCAAGCTTCCTGCCAGCGTGGCGCCTGGACCAAAGACGAGATTCAGCGCGCCGCCGGGCAGACCGGTTTCTTCAAAGAGGCGAGTGAGAAGGTGCGCCGAGACGGGCGCGAGGCTAGAGGGTTTCCAGACCACGGTGTTGCCTTCGAGCAGTGCCGACGCGATCTC
The DNA here is from genome assembly GCA_040377385.1 of Bacteriovoracaceae bacterium. GTDB lineage: Bacteria > Bdellovibrionota > UBA1018 > UBA1018 > UBA1018 > JBEIOW01. The sequence continues at coordinate 2,805 of JBEIOW010000046.1, forward strand.
GCGAGCCGGAGTGACGAGAGGGTCCGAAATTGAGCTGATCAAAGTAATCACTCCGAGCGTGCCGCGAGTCGGGAGTACGGTCGGGGACGATGGGCGTTCCAAGCGGGCATGCGCCACTAGATCTTCGAGCGCGGCAGCCGCGGCGAGGATTTGTTGTTTGGCGGCGGCCAGCGGGCAGCCTTGCTCCCGTTGAAGGTTCTTCGCGTTAAGGTCCACCTTGGCTTTGAGCAGGTTGGCCGTCTTTTGAACAAACGCGGCGCGGGCGAGTGGAGCCAGTTGCCGCCATTCTCTCTGGGTGGAGTGTGCGGACTCGATCGCGCGCTCGGCATCGGTAACGGAGGAGCGGGTGGATTTGCCGATGCGGTCGGCTGGTTTGGCGGGACCTCGCTTCTCGTCCCACTGGCCCGTCGTGCCGGGCTTCCACTGGCCGTGCATGAAATTCAAATAGACTTCGAGATGGTCCGTCATCTTTCGTTCCTCCGTGAGTTGCAGTGCCTGGCTTATTCACCCATAGGAACGAGCGTAGGGGAACCCTAATTTTTTTCTGAAGGCACCTGCGCGGGCTGGGTGTTGGGGATGCCGCGATCCGCGATCAATCCGTTGCTGACGAATAAGATGAACGTAAAGAGAACTAAGCCGAAGAGCACAATCGTGGCGAAGACGTAAGGGTGCCAGATCACGTTCTTCTCGAGCTGCTGGTCAGCAGAAAGCTTTTTTTCTGGCGGAAGCGAGGGCATTTCGTTCTCCAAGCTCAAGGTACGATTTTACACGCGACCGCCGAAGCGGTACCTAGAAATTGCTGGAAGGGCCGTTTTTCTGAAATCATCTCGTGACCGTTTGAAATTCATTCTGATCTTGGGCGCCATGATCGCGTTCGGGCCGCTTTCGATCGATCTGTATCTACCGGCGTTCACGCAGGTGGGTGCAGATTTCGGCGTCCCGACGTCCCATGTCGAGTGGTCGCTAGCGTCGTTTTTCGCCGGACTTTCCATCGGGCAGCTTTTCTACGGCCTGGCCGCGGACCGTTTCGGACGCAAGCCGCCGCTCTACTTTGGGATGATCCTCTACATCTTTGCCTCGGCCGGTTGCGCGATGGCGACCTCGATCGAGGCGCTTGTGGCGCTGCGTTTCCTGCAGGCGCTCGGCGCGTGCGCCGGCATGGTCGTTTCGCGTGCGATGGTGCGCGATCTCTTCGAGCCGCGCGAGTCGGCGAAGGTCTTCTCGATGCTGATGCTCGTGATGGGGCTCGCGCCGATTCTTGCCCCCTTGATCGGCGGGATGTTGATTCAGGTCCTGCATTGGAATGCGCTCTTCTGGATTCTCTCCGGGCTTTCCGTGCTTTGTTTGGTCGGTATCCACCTTGGCTTGCCGGAGACCCGCGCGCCCAATCCTCAGGTGAAGATCGCAGGGGCATTTCGAAGCTACTGGTCAGTTTTTCGGGATCGGGAGTTTTTCTGGAATGCCATGGCCGGCGGTCTCGCTCAGGCTGGGCTCTTCGCCTACATCACCGGATCTCCCTATGTCCTGATCGAGTACTTCGGCGTGCCGTCTTCGTCGTACGGACTCTACTTTGGTGCCAACGCGCTGGGATTGATCACGGTCTCCCAGCTCAATGCGCGCTGGGTTCATCGATGGGGTCCGACCGTGGTGCTTCGGCGAGCGATCCGGTCGATCTCTTTTTTCTCGCCTTTTCTCGTCGTAGGCGCGGCACTCAACCTCGGACTCTGGGCGGTAGCGGTCGGATTGTTCGGGTACGTGGCCACGATGGGAGCGATTTTTCCGAACTCGACCGCTGGAGCGCTCGCCAGCCAGGGCCACCGCGCTGGGGTAGCGAGCGCTTTGGTCGGAACACTTCAGTTCATGTTGGCGAGCGTTTCTTCAGGGGGGGTCAGCGCGCTCCATGCACAGAATGCTGTCCCAATGGTGGCAACGATCGCCGTTTGTGGCGGCTTAGCCTACCTTGCTTCGCGGAGGATCGTGAAGTTTGAATCAGGCCCTACTCTTCGAGAATGACCTGGCCCGGGCGAGCTTGCTCGAGACCTTCGAAGTACCGGAGGATTGCGGCGAGTGCGGCGTAAAATTTTTCAATCTCCCGGCGACCGATGAACGTAGGAATCAAATCCCGAAACGGAAGATCGCCCTGCCCGGCGTCGCGCAGCGCCTGGAGTAGGCGGAGTCGTTCGAGGGTGGATCGCCGGATATGGTTGACCGGAGTCTTGAAGAAGCCCGTATGGGCCGGGTAGCTCGTCATACTCGGAAGTTCTTTCACGAACGGCGAACTGAGGACTGTTCGCGAGGGAATCCAAGCGGCGCCAAAGTCGATGAAAAACGGCGCGCTTCGTCCTGACCCATCCCAATGCGAACCAAAGCGCACGTTGTCTTCGTGACCATCCGGATCGCCCATCAGCACGCGTAAAATGCGGTGGTCGGAAAGGAGGGCCGCTTCGGAGATTCCCCATTTGTCCCGCGGCACATCGACGAGTCTCTGGCTGTCGGGCACGAATAGCGCGGTCGAGCCCTCATGAACATAAATGGAGTGGCCGTTCCCACTCAGATTGAAATTCTTTCGGTACGCGGCGGGGGGAACGTAATCCATTCCCAACACGCCTCGGCTGATGAAATACGCCGTATATTCCCGTGTGACGTTGTTCCAACCGTCCCCGTCGCCGTAGGCGCGAGGTTTTGTCACGGCCCGGACGCGTTTGCCGGACCCACGATTTACGTAGTCGACGAGCCAGACCGCATTTTTGTTGGCGCCGCCGAGTGGACGAGCGGATTCCACAGAGCCCGAGAAGAGCGGCTCCTCAAATCGGGAGTAGCGCCATTGGCCCGATGCGAGGACGTAGTTGAAAACGGCGGCCGTGCATTCAACTTTTTGCAGGTCTTCCGATGCGGAGGCTCCGTTCGCGAGTGCGGAGACGACACCTAGGCCGATCGCGGTGATCCAGAAGCGAGAACGGATAAGGGAGTCAGCAAAGGTGAGCATCGCTGTCTATGGATCGGCGGAATAATGGAGAAAATTGACCCGCCCAGCCTTGAATCCGGTTTGAAGTCGATTAGGCTTCGTTGCATTCAAGGGGGGTTGGAATGAGTCGTGTGGCGAGGCTGATCTTCGCATTAATGACGGGCGGAATGATGGCGATCGCGACCTGGGCGGCCGCGAGTGAGCCTGTTCTGATTTCCATAGCGCCCACCCACCCCTACGGTTCTGCCAGGGCCCACGCTCTACCCGAGAACCTCCGCCGAGTGGGCCAGTTTTACTTCTCAGGCCAGCCACACCGGAATACGGACCCATTTCTAGATGAGTGGGCAACGCTGAAGACCTTCTTTGGAATACGCACGAACATCAATCTTCGGATGCCCTACGAGAGTCACTACGGAAACGAGTCCTCGCTCGAGAAAGGGTATCTCGACTGGCTGAACCGACTTTGGGGGGCGCGGATTTTTGACGATCCGCGGTCTCGGCTGCCGCACGGAGGAGCCGTTCCGTTGACGGTGACCACCGCCTTTTCAACTCATGATTTCGCACCACTCGATGAGTTTGCGGAAGACGCGAAGTGGACCTTCCGCCGGGCGGAGGAGCTGCTCCGATTTTACACGATTCCGGGAATGTGCCCCGTTCTCACTCACTGCCATGCAGGGATGGGCCGTACTGGCCAAGCTCAAGCGTTGGTGAGTTATGCGCTATTCGGAGAAGACATGGAGGAGTCGATCTCGTCCATGCGTGCATCCGGTGGCGCGCCCAACGATTCACAGATTCGATTTCTCCAAGCATTCGCGCGGAAGCACCCGCGCGGCTATCTCGCCGATCAAGTTCCTGCGGAATGCCTTAACGAGCGCTGAGGCGACTCAAGAGGTCTGAGCCGTATTTCTCAACGAGCTTGGGCCCGAGGCCGGGAACTTCCAGCAAATCCGACTCGCTCTGCGGACGGAGCGCGCAGAGTGCCTGAAGGACTCGGTCGCCGAGGATACGAAACGCGGGCAACCCACGCTTGCGTGCCTCATCCAGTCGCCACGAACGAAGGGAATCGAAAAGCGCGCTGTCAAAAGCGCTTGCGCCGCTGGAATCAAAAGCCGCGACAGCGGCCTTCGCTTTCCGTTTCTTGGTTTTCAGCGCGCCCTGCGCGGATTGCGGCGCGGCTTCGGCGACTTCGAGGGAGTTCAGCTCGGACGCCTTGACCGAACGGCCCGCGCGCGTCAGGTAGATCTTGCGAAAAGCGATCGTCTTGCCGTCTTTTTCGAATTCATCATTTTGTACTTCGATGAATCGCCCCACCTCGAGAGATTTCAGAACCCGTTCAAAGACCGAGCGATCTTTCGTGGAGGCGATAGACTGCGAATCTTCGAAGAGCCTGCCCGCAGCGACTCCGTATCGGCCCGCAAGCGAAGTAAGGACGGCAGTCGCGATCGCGCGTTCCATCGGTTCCATGGTGCGCGCAGGGCGGTAGCTGAGGGCGTTCTTCGGCGCGCAACGGTCGCAGAGCCCACACGGAGCGTCTGAGTCGTGTTCGCCAAAATGCCGGATGAGGTGAAGCATTCGGCATCCGCCAGAGGCGGGATACTCCGCCATCAAGCGCTGGCTCTTCTGACGGTGGGTGAGTTGCGCGAGATACGGCTTCTCCCAACTCGGAGAGACTGCAGTGACTTCTTCGTCCGGCGTGATCTTCACGCCGCCGTGGATCCAGAGTTTCTCGAGTGCCTTCTCGAAGACCTCGGGCGAGATGCCTTTCCCGTCGAGCATGGCTTGTAGGCCATCCTTCATGAGCGGCCCTGCAGCGAGCGCTTTCATCACGGCGCGCAGATGCGTGACCTCGGGATAGTCCCGCTCGAGAAAAAACTCGTGCGTCTTGGAATCTCCGAAGGAGTGCAGAAGAATTGCGCGCGAGAGATCTCCGTCGCGACCTGCGCGGCCGATCTCCTGGTAGTAACTTTCGATCGCCGCCGGCAGCGCGGCGTGGATCACCGTGCGTACGTTGGCTTTATCAATCCCCATGCCGAAGGCGACCGTCGCGACGATCACGTCGAGCTTGCCACCGAGGAATCCCGTCTGCACGCCCTCGCGTGCGGCCGGCGTCAGACCCGCGTGGTAGATGCCGACGGAGTAGCGGTCTTTCAGTCCGGCGGCGAGCTCTTCCGCACGTTTGCGCGTGGGGGCGTAGAGAATGGCAGGACGGCGCTCATCGGGCGCTAGGGCCTGCGCGATGAAGTCTAGGCGCGCCGACGGAGGCATCTCGGCGGCCTCCACGATCAAGTTGGTGCGGCGGAAGCCGTGAATGAAGCGGCACTCGCCCTCGAGCCCGAGTTGGCGCGCGATATCATCCTGGACGGCGGGGGTGGCCGTTGCGGTGAGTGCGACGATGGGGGTGTTTTCTAGTTTGCCCAGGCGTTCTCCGACGAGGCGGTAGTCGGGACGGAAGTCATGTCCCCATTGCGAGATGCAATGAGCCTCGTCGACGGCAATCAGCGAAGGCGGCTTGCGCTCGAGCATCTCGGCGAAGCCAGGGACTGCCAGACGCTCGGGTGCGATAAAGAGGAAGTCGAGCTCGTCCTGAAGGTAAAGTCGGAAGGCGGCGCGAGAGTCATCGCGCTCGCGGCCGGAATGGATCCGTTCGGCGCGAAGGCCAAGCGTCTTGAGCTTCTGCACCTGGTCTTCGATCAGCGCGACGAGCGGGCTAATCACGAGCGTGGTGCCGCCCCGCGAGCGCGTGCGGAACACGCCAGGCACTTGGTAGCAAAGGCTCTTGCCTGCGCCCGTAGGCATCACGACGAGTGCGTCGGACCCCGCCGCGACGGCTTCGCAAACCGCGCCTTGGCCGGGGCGGAATTCGGCGAGACGGAAGTTTTCTCGAAGGATCTGGTCAAGGCTGAGCGGGGGAGGGGCGAGTGTCATTAGCGGGGAGAGTCTCGCCTAGTCGGATGGAAAATTCTTGGAAAATGTTCGGGTTAAGTTCGACGCGGGGCGCGCGCGATTTTTGGGGCTGCGCCTACGGCGTAGCAGGTGCAATGAAGGGCCGGATTCTCGTCGGCGAGTACGGCGACTTTTCTTCGACACATTCGGCGCAGTAGGCGCAATGAAGCAGTCAG
>JBEIOW010000128.1:0-6179 GCA_040377385.1 Bacteriovoracaceae bacterium
CAGAAGCGCTGCTCTCGACAGAGCACTCTTCCAAATCCAAATCCTCGACAGGAAACTTACGGACAGGCTGAAATGCCCGCTTTCTCTTCCAAAAAATTCATCCCAAATTTTCAAAGAACGCTACGGTTTGTGCCGTGAGGAACGTGGAGATAACCGATACTCCTTTAAGCGGGCAAGGGTATTTTTCAAGACGCCGCTGATTTTTCCGGTCAGGAAGCCAAGTGGAATAAGATTTGGCGAAAAGAGAGCCGAAGCAGGGGGTTATCAACCCCGAGGAGGGCTATTCCAGTCCCCGGGCAGAGGATTCTCCGAGCGTAGCGGTTCGGCCAAGCCGTGCTCCCGAATTCGGCGGATGAGCGTGGCCTTACTCATTTTAAGTTCTCGAGCGGTTCGGCTAATGCCGCCGCGACACCGATAAAGCGCCCAACAGATCGATTTCCTTTCGAAATCCGCCACGGCCGATGCCAACCCTTTTTCCATCAAAGCGCGCTCGGCCACGTGGACCTCGAGGTCGACTCCCTCTCGTTCAGGGACGCGCTCAGGGTTTGAGCGAGGCTCTTCGTTCTGAAAAAACCAATCAGGTAAGTCGATGCGCTCAATCACTCCCCCTCGGCAGCGAATCACCGCAAACTCCAGAACGTGACGAAGCTCACGATAATTGCCCGGCCATGCGTGGTGCTCGAGCGCTTGTGCGGCTTCTTCAGAGATCCGCAACACGGAAACGCTTTGTTCCGCGCAAACTTCTTCGAGGCAACCGTGAAGAATCGCGTCGAAATCCGCAGCCATCTCCATCAGCGACGGCATGCGCACCATCACCACACGCAGACGATGAAAGAGATCCTCGCGAAAGCTGCCGAGCCGAACTTCTGAGGCCAAATCCCGATGAGTGGCCACGATGATTCGGGTATTCACCGCGACTCGACGGGTGGAACCGACCGGCGTAAACGTCTTACTCTGAAGAAACTCTAGAAGGCGGCATTGCAAACGCGGGCTCAGCTCCCCGACTTCGTCAAGAAAGAGCGTCCCGCCATCCGCCGTCTCTAGCAATCCGATGCGTCGTCGATCGGCGCCAGTAAATGCACCCTTTTCGTGGCCAAAAAGTTCGGACTCGAATGTTCCGTCATGAAGACTCGCGAGGTTCACGCTGACGAACGGTCCCCCCTTACGCGCGCCCGAACGATGAATCGCCTCCGCCATCCGGCTTTTCCCAGATCCCGTCGGACCGAGGAGCAGGACGTGTGCATGGCTGCTGACAGCCACCTCCAGCGCTGAGCGGACGGAAGCAGGCACGGAAGACGGAACAGAACTGAAAAACAAAGACGTCATGAAAAACTCCTGAGAAATAAAAAAACTGAACCCCCAACGCCTCTCGATCAAGTCCTGGCTCTAGAGCAAACTCCGATCCGTTTGGGTCGACTGTGAACCTCCAATCTTCAGATTTTTATTTCACCAAACACGTTCGACACTTAACGCTTCGAGTCCAACAATTTTTGTGAGGAACGGAGAGACGCGAACTCTTTCCTTTTTTCAAGAAGTGTAGGGAAATGCCCACATGCACAGACCCGATGTCCTGCCGCGGATCCTCCTTTGTGACGACGACTCCTTGTTGCAGATGGCGGTGAAACACGCGCTGAAGGGCATCTACGAGGTCACGAGCGCCTACAACACGGACGAGGCGAAGGTTCTTCTTCGGAACCGCAGCTACGACCTCCTCCTACTCGACATTCAAATGCGGACGGAGGACGAGGGTCTGCGCGCGCTTCCGGAGTTCAACGAGCTGGACCCCGATCTTCCCATCCTCATGATTAGCGGGCGCACAGATTTCCTTACGTTGCGGGAAGCGATGAGGCTCGGCGCTCGCGATTACGTTCCGAAGGACTTTGAACCCGAAGATCTCAAGCTGACCCTGCACCACGCGCTGGAGCGGCGCTCGCTTCTCTTGCGCCGCGAACAGCAAGACTACGAACTCCGCCAAGGACAGAGCCGTCTCCAGCTCACTGGCCTGAGTCCACAGATTGCTCGCCTCCGTGAACAGCTGCCGAAAATCCGCGACTCCTCGATTCCTGTTCTGATCTCAGGCGAGACGGGAACCGGAAAGGAGCGAATCGCTCGCCTCCTGAGAAGAAACCTCCCTGACGGAACTCTCGAGCCTTTCGTGGCTGTCGATAGCTCCACGCTTTCGAGCGGCACAGCGGAGAGTCTCCTTTTCGGCCACGAAAAGGGCGCATTTAGTGGCGCCGATCGTCTGCATCGCGGCTTTTTCGAGGAGGCGCATGGTGGAACGATCTTCCTGGACGAGGTGGGAAACCTCCCAGCGGAGGTCCAGCCGAAACTGCTGCGGGTCCTCCAAGAAAAAGAAATTCTGCGCGTCGGCGCGACCCGGCCGATTCACCTGGATTTTCGGGTCATCTCCGCAACGAATCGCAGTCTCTACGAAGAGGCGGCGCGGGGAAACTTTAAGGCGGATCTCTTTCAGCGGCTGAACGGGGTCAGCGTCGAACTGCCGCCTCTGCGCGAGCGATTGGAGGATCTGCCGCATCTGCTCGCAGAACTTAGCCCTCACCTGAAGTGGACGGAGGAGACCTTCAGCGTGCTCCGTCGGTACCGCTGGCCGGGGAATATTCGTGAGCTTGAGAACCTGGTGCGATGGCTAGAAACGTTTGCGCCTGACGGCATCCATTCGGAAATCTGTCCCACGGACCTTCCGCCTCGCCTTGTCCAGAGCGCAACCGCGTCGAACCAGAACAACCCAGAAGAAAGCTTTTACGAACTCATGGCCAAACACGAGAGAGAAGCGCTGAAAGCGAGTTTTACTCGGCATGGCGGCAATGTCTCTCGAATGGCCACCGCGCTAAAAATGGATCGCTCTCACCTCCACTCCAAGCTTAAGGCGCACGGAATACGATCGGATGAGGGGCCCTGAAGCAGAATTCGGGATTGTCTCGGCTCTCGTCCAAAGGTACTTCGAAAGAAACCCCTATTCGAGGAGAGGCGAGGAGATATGGTGAAAGAGTTTCTGCAGTTCCTGAAAAATTACGGCGTCATCGGACTGGCCATCGCAGTCATCATCGGCGGTAAGTTGAACGAATTCGTATCGAGCGTCGTGAACGATCTGTTCATGCCATTGGTTTTCCAACCTGCCCTCAAAGCGGCGAACGTGGATGACATCCGCCAGCTCAGCTATAACGGCATTCTTTACGGCAAAGTGCTCGGCTCGGCGGTGGACTTCTTGATCGTCGCGGCGCTGGTGTTCTTCTTCGCAAAATTCGTTCTGCGCGAAGAAACCGTCGCCAAAAAATAGATCTATTTGCGGGTGGGCGACGGCGAAGCGTTTTTGAACAAACGACGGTATTCGCCGTAGCCTTCCTTCTCTAAATCCTCGAGCGGAACAAACCGCATCGCCGCCGAGTTGAGACAGTAGCGTTCGCCCGTCGGTCCCGGCCCGTCATTGAAAACGTGGCCCAGATGAGAGTCGCCTGCTTTGGATCGAATCTCCACACGTGGTTGACTCAGCTTGAAATCCTTCTTGGTGACGATCTCCGCGCCGTCGATCGGCTTCGTGAAGCTAGGCCAGCCACATCCGGAATCGTATTTGTCGGTGGAACTGAAGAGCGGCTCACCGGTCACGACGTCGACATAAATTCCGGCACGGTGATTGTCCCAATACTCGTTCCTGAAGGGCGGTTCGGTGGCCTCCTTCTGCGTGACGTCATATTGCAGGGGAGTCAGCTTCTTCTTGATCTCCTCAGTCGATGGCTTCTGAAATGTCTTCTTCGTCACGGGACCTCCGTCGGATTGCGGAATCATACAGAACATCGCTACCCCAGAAACCAGCCAGAAAATTCGATTCAAGGCTGCCTCTTCGCCAAAGCTTCGTCGATCATTTTCCGAAGCGGCGCTTCTCCGAGTTCAATGAGCGGCCTACCGTTGATAAAGAAGGTTGGCGTGTAACGAACTCCGGCCGCCGTACCGTCATCACGATCCTGAGCGATCTTTGCCTGGTGCTTTCCGAGCAGGTAGCTGGTCTCCAGGCGCTCCTTAGGAATGCCGATTTCAGTTAAAATCACGGCGATCAGATCGGGTCGCGGTTGGTGGTGATCTCCCCACTCGGGCTGCCGCTCAAAAAGGAGATCCAGCGCCTGGTCGTACTTACCGAGTTCTTTGGCTTCCTCAAGCACGCTCGCAGCGAGCATCGAGCCGCCGTGAAACGGCATGTAGCGATGAACGAAACGCACGCGGTCGCCGTAATCCGAAATGATCTGCTTCGTGAAAGGATGGACCGCGCGGCATGCCTCGCACTCCGGATCGTAAAACTCGACCACCGTCACACTCGCGTTTGCATTGCCATAGATTTGACTGTGCGAGCGAATCAAAATAGACGCGTCCACCCCCGGAGCTTCTGCGATCGCGGAAGTCTCCGAACGGTTCCGCAGGAATGCTCCTCCGACAAAGAGGGCTAGGACTGCGATTGCGGCGATCACGACAAAGAGGCGATTTTTGTTCATCCGTTTTTTCCCAAGGGTTTTGAAAGAAGCTCGCTGGCGGCCAGCACCGTGAAAGCCGCAAACGAAAGGAGTGGAATAGTGAGAAAGCCAAAAAGCTCGAGCTGCTTTGCGGTGCAAGAACCATCCGCTGAACACGGCGAAATCGCGGCGGAGATGACCCCGTAATAGAGCAGGTTGTGATAGATAGCGGTCAACCAACCGAGCGAAACCAGTGGCAGCGCATAGCGCCGATAAGCAAGATCATCCGTCCAAAGCGCCACGGCGTATACGATCGCAAGCGGGTAGAGAAAAATCCGTTGATACCAGCAGAGCGCGCAAGGCGGGAACTTCATCACTTCGCTGAAGTAAAGACTCCCGGCGATTCCCATGAAGACGATCGCGAGGCCAAGCTTACGCGGATCTACCATCGACCGAAGTTATCCCTTCGGCGGTGGACCGGTCAATCTTCGACGGAGACGAAAACGGGATCGAGATCCCAAAGTTCCGGTCGCGCTTGGTGCATGAAGCTGGAGCGAAGGCGCTGATCAAACGAGTCGCAATAGGTCGTCTTGAGACTATCGTGATCGCGTTGGGTCAGCGGGACAAAGTTACTCGGTACGGCATACGGATACATCGAGTCGCCGTTCTGCGGACTATGTCCTCCAATGAACAAGATATGCCCGAACTCATGCTGGGCCGTGCTCAAAAACCCTTGGGTCACCTCAGCGACGGTCATGCCCGCCCAAGTCTTGAAAGTGACCGTACCCGTAAATGCCTGACGATTGAACGGCATATAGCCTACGGTTGCCCGACCGAGCGGCGTACCCGTCGTGATGTAGCTTACGCTGACATCCGCCTCCCCTGCGGTCGCGACTTGAACAGCAACGGGGCGACCCACTACCGAAGACCAGCGATTAAATCCATCAAGCGCGAGCGTATTCAGATCCTGTCCCTGCATCGTTGGCGCGCTGGTGAAATGGATTTTGAGCGGCAAGGTTTCCCACCACCAAAGCGCATTGACTTGGCCGTTGGATGGATCCGTTTCTTCGCAGTAATTCGGCCCGAACGTATCGAGAGGGCAGCCAAGCGGACCCGACCAAGGGCCAGGCCCCGTCCCTCCGTCGTCGACGGGTGGAGCGGGGTCACCTGCCATACTACTCGAACGGCTGTCCGTAGTAGCGGATCCGCTACCACAAGCTGCCGCGAACATTGCCAGGGCGGGCCACGCGAGGGTCGCGAAGCGAGAACGATTGGACCGATGGACGATCAGGGACGACACGTGATTTCCGATTCTCTGCACACTCCTGAGATTCGGGAACATTCCTAAGTTTAGGGGATGTTTTCTGGGGACAAAATGCGTCGCCAGTGACACAGACTCTTGAGCTCGCCGACGAGGTCAGCCGCGTTTTGGACGCCTTGGGGAGCCGATCCCCTCGATCACGTCGTCTAGCTCTGAAAGTGCCGCCTGAGCTTGAGCCAGTCGTTCGTCGAGCGTGCGAGAGGCTTGGCTGCGCGCTCGCTTCCGCTCGTTGCCACGCTTCCCCGTGAAACCCCAGGCAGGCGCGGACTGAGCGTGCCGGAGTTTCCGCTCCAATCGCGCCTGGGTTTGTGCGAGCGCCCTCAGACGTGCCGCACGCTCACTCAGCGACAACACTCGGCTACTCGCACGCTCATCGCCTTCAGCAAGGTCGAGCC
>JBEIOW010000293.1:0-3798 GCA_040377385.1 Bacteriovoracaceae bacterium
ATGTTGCAATCGTCGATGATCGACAAGCTTGCGCACCAGAGTAAGACCGTCGCCCATAAAGGGTTTGTGGTCCTCGCGAACGAGAAGCAGCAGCTGGCGCGCGCGGGCAACCCGACTGGCCGAGTCTTGTTCCAAGTCGAGCGGATCGGAGTCACGGAAGTACTGCAGGTGAACCTCAGGATTCCGACCCAAGGGAGCGGCACTCATGTTTGGCAAAGGCACCTCATCGTGAGCGATGAAACGCTGTCGCTAGCGAGGAATTACCACCGGCAGATGAAGGGCGTCATGGAATTGGACCTGAATGCCAGTGCCGAGATCGCGAAGCTGGCGCCAAAGTTGTTTCCGCTCGTCGAGCAGGCGCTCAACGAGCAAGTCGCGATTGCCAACGAACTCGATCACCTGACGACGATTATCGCCGCTCGATTGGCTACCTGGAACCGCAACCCTGAAGATCTTGGGGCATTCCAGGACTTCGTGGCCGCCGCGCAAGCCCCCCGCGAAGCCATCAGGGCGCGCTCTTGGGAAGCCCGCAGAAAGCACAGTGACGAGGCCGCGACGGTTACGGTCGAGGTCGAGGAGGCTGGACTGCTCACTCGCGTTCGCGGCTTCTGGCAGGGCATTTTCAACCGAGGGGGACGCCGTTAGGCGCTCTCGCACCTAGGCAAGCGTTTCCTATTTAATTCCCGCGGGTTCGCACCGAAAGGTCCTATGGAAGGGTCGAACACACCATGGCAGAGCTCAAAGGCAACCGCGACGAGAACGAAATCCTGGACGAGGCGCTCGATGCGGGCGCGGACTACTCGTTTGATCTCGTGGGAACGGCTGAAGAAGTCGTCGAGCGGTACTGTCACTGCCACCTTTGCGGTTCGAACCTCCACTTCACCTACAGCACGGATTTCGCTAAGAATCTCTCCCATGAGACGGCGCGTTGTCCGGAGTGCGGGATTCGCGCTCGCCAGCTGACTCACAAGCTTCAGTAAGAAAAGCTTCTCCTTTCCGAGTGCGCTTTACTCAGCCGCGGATCTCGTCGATGATCACGCGCGATGAGGTCAGACACTCTGCGTCGGTGGTCCGGCGCGCTTCCCCTCCATAGTCTCGTAATGGCGAAGTCTGTGGCTCGACGTGAGCCGGAGCCTTCGCGAGAAAGCAGCAGCTGTCCTGCCTGCGAGGTCGCCGATCAGGAGCTCAGCGCAGCCCTCGGCGCGAGTCCGGCGCGTGCGGACCTAGTTTTTGTCGGCTCCGGTCCCTGGAATGCTGAAACCTCGCGTCTCCTCGTGCGGATGACGGAGGCGATGGGCTTTGCGCGCGCTGAGATGGCTCTCTTCAGCATCGGCGCATGTGCGTGTGTGGCTTCGCTCCAAGAGCGCGTGCTCGGGGCCCAGCCCAAGGTGATCGTCACGCTCGGCGAGCTGGCAACGCAGCGTTTGTCCGGCGTCGATCACCCTTTCGCGCAGCTGCGCGGTCATTTTCAAGAGTGGCATGGGGTTCAGTGGATGGCGACGCTTCACCCCCAGGATTTGCTCGATCCAGTTTCGCAAAAAGCAGCCAAGCGCCTCGCGTGGGAAGATTTGAAACGAGTCAGCTCGGCCCTCGGGCGCGCACTTCCTCAGGCAGGAGCCTCGTCATGAAGCTGAAGCAAATTCGGCATTTTGTGGGAGGGATGGCGATTCTTCTCGGTGTTGCCGGTGCGGCGTTGGCGGTTGCCGACTCCTCGGGGCCGGTTGCGCCCGTCTATTGGGCCAAGATCAAAGGCATCATCAGTCCGGCGACCGCCGACTACTTGGAGTACGCGATCGGAGAGGCTTCCAAAGGTGGCCAAGCGTTAATCGTGGAACTCGATACCCCCGGAGGTCTCGTCACGAGTACGAAGGAAATGGCGCAAGCCATGGATCGCTCGACCGTCCCCGTGATTTTCTTTGTCTCACCGGCTGGATCGAGCGCGACCTCCGCGGGGGCGCTGCTCGTATTGGCTTCGCACGTCGCCGCGATGACGCCCGGAACGAACATCGGAGCGGCTCATCCGGTGGGCTCTGGCGGCGAAGATATCAAGGGCGATATGGCCGAGAAGGCCACCAACGATGTGGCGGCTTTTGCGCGGGGGCTGGCGGAGGTTCGCGGACGTTCCGTCGAACTCGCGGAAGAAATGGTCCGCAAGAGCACCAGCGTGACCGCGCAAGAGGCGCTTAAACGCGGGGTCATCGAGCTACTCGCCAACGACGCCGACGATCTCATGGCACGCCTCGAAGGACGAAAGGTCCGAGTCGGCGCGGGTTTGCAGGCGGGCACGGTTCGCGAGGTCACCCTCCGAACCGCGGGCACTCGGCGTATTCCGGTTGAGATGTCGTGGGGACAGAAGCTCCTCGCATTGATCGCGCATCCGAACATTGCAGCACTCCTGCTTTCGATCGGCGTGGTCTTGATTTACGCCGAAGTGAATTCGCCGGGGCTGGGAGTGGCGGGCGGCTTGGGAGCGGTTTGCCTGATCATCGCGTTTATCTCTTTCCAGATGCTGCCCATTCGCGTCGGTGGGATCGCCCTCCTCGTGTTGGGCTTCGGGCTGATTATTCTTGAAGCGTTTGTGACCACGCATGGCGCGCTCGCCGTGGGAGGGGTTTTCTCCCTGGTGCTAGGATTCCTCTGGGTGATTGATCCCACGCAAGGGATGCCGCGGATCAGTCCCTACGTTTGGGTTCCGATCGTCGTGGGCGTAGGCGGGAGCTTGTCGCTGATCTCTTGGTTTGCCGCGCGGTCGGTTCGGCTGGCGGAGCAGGCCATTCACGCGATTGGCGGAGGCACCCTGCAGGGGTTGTCAGAATTCGAAGGGCGCGTGGACTCGGTCTCGGCCGATGGGCTTTCCGGCCAAGCGCTGATTCGCGGCGAGCTTTGGAAGTTTGAGTCGGACGAACCAGTTCGGATCGGCGACGCTGTCGCTGCTCGGTCGGTTCCATCGGATAAAATGGTCGTGAAAGTGAGGAAATCGGATGTTTGAAATGATCTCAGGAAGTTTTCTGTCCTTAATCGTTCTCGTGGGCGTGTTCCTGTCCATGAGCGTGAAAGTGGTCACCGAATACGAACGTGCAGTGGTTTTCCGCCTTGGACGCGTCATGGGTGCCAAAGGTCCGGGCCTTATCATCCTGATCCCGATCATCGACCGCATGATGCGCGTTGATCTACGGACGGTCACGATGGACGTGCCTCCGCAGGACATCATCACGCGCGACAACGTCACCATTAAGGTGAATGCCGTCGTCTACTTCCGGGTCGTGGATCCGAACCGCGCCGTCATCACGGTCGAGAATTACCTGATGGCCACCTCGAAGCTCGCGCAGACGACGCTGCGTTCGATCATCGGGCAGGTGGAGCTTGATGAGCTGCTCGCTTCGCGTGATGAGATCAACCAGAAGTTGCAGGAAATCCTGGATCGCCACACGGGTCCGTGGGGTGTGAAGGTCGCCAACGTCGAAGTGAAGCAAATCGATTTGCCGGTCGAGATGCAGCGAGCGATGGCTCGTCAGGCCGAAGCCGAGCGCGAACGCCGCGCGAAGATCATCGCCGCCGAAGGCGAGATGCAGGCTTCGATCAAGCTCGCGGAAGCGGCGAAAGTGATGGAAGAAAGCCCAATCACGCTTCAGCTGCGTTACCTCCAGACGCTCGTCGAGATGTCGTCGGAGAAGACCACGCACACGGTGATCCCGCTCCCGGTGGATCTCCTGAGCGCCGTCATGAAGAGCCTAACCGCGCACAAGGGCTGATCGTCGCGCTTCGGCGCGAGTCTCGTAAAAAAAGGAGAGCCGCCTG
>JBEIOW010000562.1:0-1832 GCA_040377385.1 Bacteriovoracaceae bacterium
CCGCTCAAGAGCATCGCTCTCAGCTCAACTTCCACCAGCCGTCCAGCGATCGCGTACACGGACGTCTCATCAACGGGAACCGTCGCGGGTAGCCGACTTTTCTACGCCTATCGTGATGGCACGAGCGCGAGTTCGGCTTGGGAGCGCTACGCAGTTCCAAACACCCGCGTGCCGGTGAATCCTTCGCTTGGGATGCATCCGACTTCAGATCGTCCCTACATCGGCTATTGGGACCAGACCAATCTTCGATTCTATCTGGCTTCAAACTCGCGAGCGAACGGTTCCGGGGTCTGGGAAACTTATGAGTATCCTGTCCGCACCATCAGCGCCTCCCCAACACTGCCGGCGACGCATGAGTCCTGCGTGGCTTTCTATCGCACCGGCGGCGTGACTTATCCGGTGATGATCACGGGCGGGAGTCATTCCTCAGAGGCGAGAATTCGTTCTTCGCTCCTGAATCCGGCGACTGGTCGCTGGACCGCGCTCTCGAGCACGCCGATCACGGTCGGAGCGTCCGGGGTGGCTCACCTCGAGTGCGCGAACAACGCGGATTATTCTCGGATCGTCATCGCTTACCAAGATTTGACCAACAACCGCGTCTTTTATTCTCACAGCGCAAACGGGGGTGCGGATTGGTCTACTCCGCTGGCGATTTCCAATACTGCGCAGGGCGTGGGCGTTTCCATCGCGCTGAGTCCGACCACCGGCTATCCCGCGATTTCCTGGTACGACACGGCTAACAATACGACGTACTACTCGACCTGCTCGGCGTCGATCGCGAGTTGCGGAGTTTCAGGCTGGTCCTCGCCCGTGACGGTGAACTCGGGCGCTGGAACCGGTGGTCTGATTGTTTCGACGACTTCGACCAGCGGTCAGCTAGTGAAGAGCCAGGTCGTCTTCTCGGGGGGAGGCGCGCCTACCGTCATCTCAGTCAGTGGACCGGGAGGGGGCGGCAACCTCGTGCGAAGTGAATTGGCGTCAGGGAGCTTCTCATCCTCCGTCTTTGTGCCTTCCGCAGGAGGCAACTTGATGGGAATGGGGGGAGTCCTGGGCGCTAGCGGAATGTACAATTTCGGCACACCCTGGATGCCCACGGCGACTCGGACGCCTTCCGGAAACTTGATCTCCGCTTACGTCAGTCCCGGGGGTTGGGTCGGAGTCACGAGCTGCGGCGACTGACACGGTTTGCGAATCGCGCCCGTTAAGACGTCGCGTTCGCGTATTCCTTGAGTTCGTATTCGAGGTGTCGGCGGTAGGAGCGGGTGAGGAGTCGGAGTTCCTGAGTCTCCGCGGATTCTTCCAGCGCCTTGAAGAGGTGCTTTCCACGAATCATCATCTTGATCGTGAGTTCGCCCTTCTGGCTTCGCTCTTCCTGAAAGCGCACCATCTCCTCGAGCAGCTCGAGCTTGTCCATCACGAGAATGCGGGCTTGGTACTCTAGATCTTCGGCGTTGGCGTCGCGGAGCTCACGGGCGGCGTGAAGGGAGATCACGTTGTTGGTCACGGTGTTGGTCATAAAAGTCGGGTTCCTGGCGGCAGCATGCCTTTTGGCTTACGTTCAACTCGGTGTCCGCGGGCCGTTCCAACGGCTTTTGGGCACTCGATCCTCGCATGCCCTTCAGCAATCCGAGTGCCAGCGCAAACCCCCGGAACGGCCTCAGATCTGGTCTGAAATGGTCAACAATTTCACGGGCCGGGTGGGTCCAACGCACTTCAGGGCCAAAACGGGCCCGAGTAAGAAATGACCGGGATGATTATAGTTTAGACAGCTCAGATTGACGTTGGGGGCGTTCGCCACTGACAATTATAGAATGTTTGAAGTCCAGCATCAG
>JBEIOW010000202.1:0-4847 GCA_040377385.1 Bacteriovoracaceae bacterium
CAGCGGCGAGTCATAGCTTTTGTTGAGACAAAGATATAAAAAATAACCGCGCGCGGTTGTCGCCACAATGCGTGTCCGCCTAGTCGCCCGAATCCGCTTTAGGATTCGTTACTTTAGGCGGTTGAACATTTTCCACGGCACTTTTTTCCTGTCGCGAATTTATGGCTCGATCCGCTGGACGCTGCGTCCATTCACCCGCCGCATTAAGCGCGAGCATCGCATAGGCGGATCCGGCGTCTCGAACGATATTAAGATTGAAAGGTTGACGACTCCCCATAGGATCCGACGGCCAGCTTCCATCGGCCCGTTGCTGACTCCGGAGCCACGCAATTGCCTTCTGTAGGCGCGCATCTTTCTTTGAGACGCCTGCTTCAAGCATCGCGTAAACCACTAAGCCTGTAGAATAGGCGTCGCTCTTGCCCTCTCGGGATGTCTTCTTTTGATCGAGGTCAGGAGCCTTCTTCCAAGAAGTCAAACGGTCCAAGGAAAAGCCGCCATCTGAATCCTGGACGGCAAAGATCGCCTCAATACTTCGCACTCGCTCTGCAGGCGAGAGCACGTCGCCAATTTTGGCGTCGGCCCAAATCGCCATCATCCGGTCGTGTAGATTCGACGCGGGAGTGAGATCTCGCTTGAGTGCCTTCCTCACCTGATCCCGTCCGTGACGAGCGGGAAACTCGTCCAAACCACCCGGGACGCTGGCCATGCCTACCGCGGCCATCGCCGTGATCCAGTAGCGCGACTCCGCGGATTCCCAGGGCTGCATGCCGTAGTTCAGCGGCGACCAAGTCCCATCCGGATTCTGGCGCTTAAACATGATTTCGAGTGCACGCCGACTTGCAGCAGAAGGAGGCCCTCCCGCCGCAAGGTCTGAGTAGGCGAGCGCGACCGCATTCAAAACCGATTCGGTATCTGAAGAGCCTTCCGCACGATCTCCTCCATACCAGGGGCGAGTACCCTCCTTGGGAGCGCCCCAAGCACTCACTCTTTTTTCGATATGTGCACGAATACCGGCCCGAACCTGCGTCGTTTTCGGATCTGATACTCCGCCAACGATTGACGTCAACATAAAGGGAAAAGTGGTGTGGCAGGAAACGCACTCGCCCGCACGTCGATGATTATCCCGAGTCATCCAAGCGTGACTTCGGATCGAAAGGAAGCTGCGCGCCCTATCCAACTGAGCATCCTGAGCTATCGCATGTGGCATCGAAATCGAAACAACAAGAGTCGTAAGAATAAGTTCGATTGCACGGATCCGCATCCTTCGAGTCTCCCATTTCATCATAGGGCCCGTAATGAAGCTCCGCAAACGCACTTCTGAAACTGCAAAGTCCCCGTCAATAAACGGACACGATTTCGTACGCTAGGACCTTGTCGCGGATCTCAACGTCGACAGTTTCACCCACTCGAACTCCAAAAAGTCCTTCGCCGAGGGGAGAGTCGAGACTCAGAACCTGAAATGAGCAGCCGTCCGCTTCAGCACGAATGCCACCCGCCCCCTGCGCCAACAAGTAAGTTTGCAAAACCTTGCCAGACTTCACTTTAATGACCGCTCCGGCCGCACTTGCCGAACCTGGCGCGAAACTCCTAATCTCGAATGTACGGAAATAGAGTAATTGCGCTTGCAGAGCCGCAACTCGAGCGGACTGCCCGGCCGCCAGGTACGACGCTTCGGTTGCTCGAGTATCGTGCTTGTCTTCCGCACGGCTCTCTTCATCGGTTGCAGCAGCACGCGCGGACGTAGCGGCCGCCTCAAGAGTACCGAGCTCCGCAGCGAGGGTCGCAATGACCGCGTCAAAGAGTTTTCTTTTATCGGGTAGGCTCAAGAGTGCTGCAGCTCAATTGCCCACGGCGGTCTGAGAGGCCGACGACTCGTTGCGAAGCTGATAGCCCCGACCATAATGGGTCTCGAGCACCACTCCGGTGCCCTCGAGCTTCTTCCGCAACGAAGAAATGTGGGGATCCAAAGCTCGGACCTTCTCCGGAGTGATGTGCGTCCAGAGCGCCTGAGCCAACTCTTCGCGCGTACGCCAACCGATCTGGGAGGTCAGCAGCGCGTTGAGAATCTTGAATTCGCTTTCGCGGAGTTTCCGCCGGCCATCGGCCATCAGAATCTCGCGGCTATTCACGCGAAGTCGACAGTCGCCGAGGGCCACTTCCTCAGATGCGCCAGATTCGCTCACTGCAGGCGCCAGTCGATCCAGGTCGACGGCCAAGCCACGCGGATGCCGAAATTTCGCGCGGACCCGCGCGACCAACTCGGCCGGGTGAAACGGTTTGGAAAGGTAATCATCCGCGCCCAGTTCATAGGACTTCAGCAGCGGCTCGATTCCGGGCAATGCGGTCAGAACGAGAACCGGAATGGGGAGATATTCCTCACGCTTCCGAATCGCTTCGAGCAAGCCATGCCCACCCATCCCGGGCATACGCAGATCCAAAAGCACGAGGCCCGGCATCCAGCCAGACTCCAAGATCTTGAGCGCCTCCTCGGCAGAAGCCGCCGAACGGATGTCATAGTCTTCCGAAGCCAAGATCTCGCAGAGAAACTCGCGAATCTCGCCCTCATCGTCGACCACTAGAACCGTAGACTGGGCAGGTGGAAGTTCCATTTCTATTGGGTTTACACCATGTTCGACGAAATCGAGAAGTTAGAAAACCCGTTCAGAATTGTTGCAGAATTATTTTTACACAAGCCGGCGCCTGAGCGCCGGGCGAAGAGTGGAAACGAAAGGTTCACCCTCACTGCCTGGCTTTGAAATAATGAAGTTCAGAATGTTTCGAGAAGACGCGAAAAACCAGGCTCAATAGAGGCGAACCAGATCGCCTTCCTGGAAATTGCCACCGGTGTGGAGCTGGCCCGCTGCACCGTCGGTTCCGATGAAATCAATCACTTCGATCGTACCTTTCAGCTGACCGGGCGTGCGCCCCAGATACGCCCCGCTCTTGGGGTCGTAGATATCCTCGCCCTGAGTCAGAACCTTCAGGATATCCCCTGGAACGAGACCCGAGTTCTTTCCGGCATTCAAATAGATCTTGTTGCCGATCAAGCGCGCAATCATCCCCTGCCACGCCATCTTCTCGACGCCGCGCACGACGTCGGGAATCACCTTGCCGATTGCCTGCCGGGCCGCAAAGCTCGCTAGCTCCGCCCGATACTCGGGGCTCGTGACATTGCCGTCATCGACGGCAACCACGTTGTTGCTCGATGCTTCGCCTGACTTGCCGATCGCCATGATCTCGCGGCCCGCCGCGATGTCGAAAATTTTGAGTTCCACATCGACTCCGGCCAACGCCTGCTTTTGCCGCAAAACGCCGACATCGTCGCCGCGCATCCGAAACGCGACCCGCGAAATTCGCCCGACGATCACGACTGAGACACCCAGACGCCGCCCCTCGCGAACCAGCTGCGCCACCTTGATGTCGTCTCCTTGGACGAAATCTTTAGTTTTGAGCTCTGTCTTGATCTCCTCGGCGATGATCACTCGCTTGGTCGCGTACAGAAGGCGCTTGAGCTCTTCCGCGGCGAAGGCCCCTAACTGGTCGTTCCGAATCGGCGTGTCGTTCCAGAAGTCAAAAACCACGACCCGCTTCTTGGGCTGGCCCATCGCCTCGATCCGATCAGTCGCGGAACGCTGCGCGCGGGCGGCCTCTTCGACACTCTGATCGCTACGCCCGTAGTAGCCGCTCGGCTCCGCGAACTCCTGATCCCGCTTGAACTCCGGAGAGCGCGCGCACGCAGCGCCCAACAGAAAAATCGGCATGAGCGCGAGCGCGCGTTTCAGGATCGTCATGGCTTCCACTCCAGTTCCACGGATTTCTCATTGAGGGGCTTGGCTTGATGGGAGGACAAAAGCTTCGCGAGATCACTCGAACTCCGGGCCGTTCGCAGCGCGAAGACCACCGATCCGGCGGAGAACTTCCGGTCCTCGAGCTCACCCCAGGGACGGACCGTCGTCGTCAGCGTCGCGCGAATTTTCTGGTAGCCGGCGAAATCCGGAATGCCGGAGACGGAGATCCAAAGCTCGGCGGAGCCCTTTTCCTGCTCGGCTTGACGAAGGTGCGCAAGGTAGCGCGAACCCGACTCAACGAAACTCTCAGTGATGACCCGCTCGGCGGAGGCCTGCATGGGATCGTTTTCCATGATCAGGAGCTGACGCTCGGAGCGAATCTCTTTGGCCACGCCGCTTTCCCCAGGCACTTCGAAGATCTGAATCGTCCTGAATAGGTAGTTTTTCTCATCCGCGTGAGCGGAGTCGATCGAATCCGGCACCGACTCACGCCATTGCAACGCGAGCACTCCGGCCGTACCCGCGCGTTTGAGGGAGTCAGTGAGCTTGTCGGCGATGGCCGTAAGCGCGCCTTGTGCGGAGGACACCTCATCTTGAGTGAGAAAAACCACCGAATAGCCTCGTTTTTCCAAGCGCGACTTCAACATGCGTCGGATTCCCGCTGTCGCCTCGGCGCAGGGAGCACACTTCGGATCCGTATCGGTCGCGACGACAAACCGGGGTCCTGCGACGGGGGTTTTGGCGGGCTCCGGCGCGGAACGAGTTACGGCTCCCTGAAGCGATTGGTCTTTATTGGATGGAAACCCGGAAAGCGCGAGAAAGCTGCGCAAACCTTCGTAATCGATCTCCGCGATGATGCCACCCGGCCCTGGGCGATAGTCGCGCACGAACCGCGATGGTTGCGAAAGGACCTCATCGTCAAACAGCGACGACTGCCAGGACTCCAGGGCGCCGAGCTTGGCCTTGGCTTCTTTCAAAGCTTGTTTCAGTGACTCCTGTACGTTGGCGGGCGCTGCCCCGCGCGCGGGCGGAGCGGCGGAGAGTGGACCTCCGCAGAGA
>JBEIOW010000160.1:0-5382 GCA_040377385.1 Bacteriovoracaceae bacterium
AAAAACTCCTGGCTGCGCTGAAGGATCAAGCGGTGCTCGAGGTGATCGCGTTCAACACTCCCACACCTTGGTACAAGGCTCGGAACGACCGCCCCTTCTTTGATGGTGTACGGAAGCGCATTGCCTTGATTGAAGCACCGCTGGAGGCCTCGCTTTCTTACGATGTGAAGAAGGCGAAGCTCCGCGAAAAGGTCGCTGCGCTCACCGAGCTGCTCAAGGTTTTCGTCAGTCGCGACTCCAAGCAGCTTGGCTGGCTGCGCAAATGGATTCCGGACCAGGACCTCTGGCTCGTGACGCATCTCTACAATCCGATCGAGTCCTCGCTTCCTGCGGCGCATCGCGAGATCCACTACTTCGCGCCGGAGGTGGGCCAGTATCCCGGGAAGAGCTACCTCAAGAAATTCCGTCTGGAGCATCGCCTGCGGCCGGAGCTGTTCTACCGCGGGATGGACCCGCTCGCGTCATTTGGCGCAAGCCTTGGGCGTATCGAGCCCGACTTCGCCATCCCGGGTGCGAGCTCAAATCGGGAGTTTTGAGTTTCGGTCTCGCTGCGGTTTCGCTACGTTCAGGACCATCGAAAGAGGTCCTTCGTATGGAAATCCGGTTCCCCGAGCTCCCGATCAAGAAGTTCGCACCTGAGGCGACCCTTCCCACGCGCGCGCATCCGCACGACGCGGGCTTGGATCTTTACGCGCTGGAAGACGGAATCGTCGGAGCAGGGCAGGGCAAGGTCATGCGGACTGGCATCGGCATCGCGCTCCCCGAGGGTTACGTCGCGATGGTCGCGGATCGCTCGTCGATGGCCAAAAAAGGAATCAAGACCGCCGGTGGGATTATCGACGCCGGCTATCGCGGCGAGATTCACATCGTCCTTTGGAACATCGCCAAGGAAGAGATCCGGCTCCAAAAGGGCGAGCGTATCGCGCAGCTCCTCGTGATGCCGATCGCCACTCCCGCCGTCAAAGAAGTGATGGAGCTGGATCAGACGTCTCGCGGCGACAAAGGCTTCGGAAGCTCAGGTCGCTGATCGCTCTTTGTCCGGGAAGAATTTCCGCGCTAATTCAATGTGGCTTCGCTCCTCAAGCGCGATCGTGCCGAAGATTCGGGCGCTTTCCGGATCGCTTTCGCGTAGGTCCGACTCAAATCGCTCACCCGCTACCCGTCCGCGCTCTTCGGCGTTTGCCATGAACCGCGCAAACTCCTCGGCGGTCTTGCAGGCGAGGAAAGAATGCCAGAGGTGATCGGACACCGCACGGTCGCTGATCCCAAACCCGAGCGCCTCTAGGCGGGCGAGCAGCCAGCCGAGGTGCTTTTCCTCTTCTTTGGAGAGCCCGATCCAAGCCGAGCGTAGGGCTTCGGGGGCGTCTTGGAATTGTTCGGCCGCCCAGCGGAATCCGTCCCGGGCCTGGATCTCAGCGAAGGCGGCTGCGCGCAGGCGATCGGCCACGCCTTCTCGCGTACGGATCGAGCGCGGCGGCTCGGCGTGTTGGCCTCGCGGGACGAGACGAAATGGGCCCCAATCGGGCTGCAGTGGAGGAAGCGTCATTTCTTTTTGCCGGTCTTTTTGGCAGCCGCTTTAGAGAGGGAGGCCGAGAGGGCGAGGATACGGTCGTATTCGGACTTCTTGAGCGGCATGCAGGAGAGGCGGGATTGGCGGATGAGGAGCAGATCCTTCAGCGCTGGATCGGCCTTGAGATCCGCAAGGAGCACCGGATGAGGGAGGGCTTCGCCGACCTTCAGGTCGATCTGTACCCAGTCGCCGCCTTCGGGGTCCACGTCGGGGTAGGCTTCGCGCAGAACGCTCGCTGTGCCGACGACGCAGCGGTCCTTCCCGCTATGGTAGATCAGCGCCGCGTCACCCTTGCGAGCATTCCGGAGGAAGTTCCGAGCCTGGAAATTCCGAACCTGGTCCCAGTTCGTCTTCTTTTCGCGAAGCAGGGTCTCAAACGAATAAGTCTCGGGCTCGGTCTTAAATAGCCAGTAGGACGAGGTTGCCATTCTCGTCGTTTAACAGCGCTGGGACTTAGGGACAAGCCGAGAGAGGGCCTCTAAGGCTCTGAAATAATGGGTGGTTTGAAAGGCTGAACGCTGAAAAGAGCGAGTTCCGCGGAACTTAGTGGGTGGAGACGGCCGGGTCTGCGGCTACGGGAGTCGTGCCGGGAAGCGGGGAGACCGACTGTGCGGGAGAGCGGTGCATGCCTTGAATTTGGGCTGCCCGCGGGGAGCGGATCTGAAGGAGGGCAGCACCCAGGGAGGCCACGAGGACCACGAAGGTCCACATGAGCTGGTGATCGTTTTTGCTGGGCTCCAATGAGCGCTTACGTGAAGTCACTTTTCCGCTTCCCCAAATCTCTCTTTATTTTATGCAAAGCCTGTTGAAGGTCACAAGCTGTGTCTTCGCGGACAGCGATTTTTTTTCGAGCGATGCGCTCGGAGTGCCGCTGCAGCGAGAAGACCATCAAGAAGTCTGGGTGAAGATCGGCCGTTTCAGCGGTTTTCTTGAGGTGGGAGCGCTTCGGCGGAAGGGACTACGGGTGATGGCGTATCACTGGGCTTAGAGCGGCTTCCACCGAGGGGGATCGAGACGCCGATCGCCATTTGGGAGCTTGCGCCCGGACTGAGGCGTCCCTCTCCGCCGGCGGAAGGGTCGGCGGGGGGCATCGCGCGGATGCGTGGCCGTGGGTGTGCATCGGGGAGTGTGCCTTCCACGCTCGAGCCGGCAGGGCGGGGCGTTGGCTCCGCGTGAGCCGGGAAGGCGAGGAAAGACGCGAACCAGAGAGATCCGAGGAGAGCGGTATTCAGGCGTGGGAGGTTCATCAGGGTCTTCCTTTTTAAGCGGCCAAATGAAGCGATTGGCTCGATCGTTGGATCTTCGCCTAGATAGAGGGGAGTCTTGCACAAAAATAATCGTGAAAAGCTGACGGGCATCAGGGTTGCAGTCGAGACAACACGATAACTCACCTCTCATAGGAGACTCATTATGACCCAATCTAGCTCGCGCTCTGTCCTCGCCTGGTCGCTCATCGCTATCGCGTCATCTTTCGGGGCGATTAGCCCGGGACATGCTGGAGTTGAACCGCCTCCGTCCACCATCGAGGTTCGGAATATCGAGGCCTTCGTGCCTTCTCGTGGTTACGACAGCAACGATACGGTCGAAGTGGTTGTGGATGGGATTCTGCCCAACTCCTGTTGGACTTTGGGTGAGACCTTCGTGAAGAGGCTCTCGGCTCAGAAGTTTCTGATTCGTCAGTACGCCCACCGCAAGTCGATCAAGCTTTGCACAGGAATGGACGCGATTCTGCCGATGGCGTGGCGCCTCGAAGTGCCGTTTAATCACATCGTCCGCCTTGGTCGCCTAAAAGTCGGCATGTACGAAATTCAAGCCGGCGGCGAAGAGGCCGCGCCTACCAAGCGCCTGGAAGTGGCTCGCGCCGTGACGGACTCACAGGACGACCTGCCCTACGTGCCCGTGAGCTCGATGATCGCACCGGAGTTCGTCGGCGCGGGAGAGCTCGTGAAAGTGACCCTTTCGGGGCGCATCGGTTCGAAGTGCCTGTCGATCGTCGAGCCCATTACCGCCACGCGGACGGGGGACGTGATCGTTCTCACTCCGACCCTGGAGCTCCTCGGACCTGAGTGCGACGAGATCTCTCCGTACACGTTTGAGCGCACGGTGAGTTTAGGGCGCTTGCCACCCGGCCGTTACCTCGTTCACGCGCGCAGCGCGAACGGTCAATCGTTCAACCGGCTCGTGACGGTCTTCGCGCTTTCAGCTTCCACAGGTCCAGGTGACGCCGTCGGCGCTGCCGCTCATTGAGCGCAGGTCGCAGCGTTCCGCATCGATTCGCTTCAGCGAACCTTCGGAACACCATGGGGTTGGGCGATCGAGGAAGTAGGCGAGATTCGTCGTCGGAGCGCAGCAACGCTTCAGGACGGATGAGGACTGCCCGGCGGGGACTTCGCAAACGCCGCGAGCCTGAGTGCCTTCATCGACGGCAGGAAGTGGGTTACAGCGCCAGACCACGCCTGCCGCACTCCCCATGGAGCAGCTCTGGGAGCTCACGCGCTGGAGGTCGGTCTTGGTGCACCACGGGGTAGGGCGATCAAGGAAGTAGGCTTCGTTCGTATCGGTGGTGCAACAGCGAGCGTTCGGGTCACCGCCGGGAATGACTCTGCACGAGCCTTGAGCCGATCCCGTCCCTCCGCCGGTTCCACCGTCACCGCCGCTTGAGCCGTCGGTCTTGACGAGGGTGAGATATTTGGTCCAGTTCCAACCCTTGCCCGGGTCGCCGTGGTCATTGCAGTTAGAGAGTCCCGTTTGAGGGAAGAAAGCCATGTCGCCCGCGTTGTGGCCGATTACGCGGATATTGGTCCGAGGGATGCCGAACTTTTCGGTGAGGTGCGCGACGAGTTTGGCGGACTGTTTGTACATCGCGTCCGTGAAGTAGCGAGAGGGCTCGGCGATGAAGCCTTCATGCTCGATACCGATGGCGTCGCTGTTCCAGCAGCGTGCATGCCAGGCGCGGTCCGTGTCCTTAACGAGCTGCTTGATGAGTCCGTCGGAGCTTTTGATGACGTAGTGGGCACTGACGCCGGATGCCCGATTCTTGAGCCAGCTCACAGCACCGGAGAACGAGCCTTGCGTCACATGGATGATGATGAAGCGGGGTTTGGGCAGTCCGTTCTTCGTGAAGTTGGGGCTGGCTTCAAAGGTCACGGGGGGCTTGGGCGAGAGAGCGGATGCGAACTGGTCGTCGAAGAGCTCCTCGTCGGCGGGAACGGGGACTGGGTTCGCCGAGGTCTGAACGCGAAAAGACGGTTCGCGCAGTTTCGAGCGTGGGGTCATCTTCATACCGTGTTCTGAGATTCCCTTTTTAAGAACATTGAACACGTCGGCGAGGTAGGCATCGGAATCGGCGTCATCCTCGATGCCACTGTACTTGCGGATCGCCTCGTACCAATCGGTCGGGTCTGATTTAGACGCGTTCCGGTCCGCCTGAAGTTCTTTGAGGTACGCGGCCGCGGCGCGAATGTTGAGCTTCGAGTCGTTGATGAGTAACTCAGGTTGGCTGCCAACGAGAATCGCTGCGCGGTAAAGGCTGCGACCGAAGACGTCGTCATTCTTGAGGCCCATCACGCCGTACACCTTCATGTGGTGTTCGGTGTCGTTTGCTCCATGGTTCTCGGGGTGGCTCGCCGTCCATCGGGTTTCCACGTAGGCGATGGCTTGCAGAACTTCTGCCGGCACGCCGAACTCGGCTGAAGCCGCCTGGAAGTACTCCTGAAGGCGAGCCGGGTCGCTAGCTTCGGGCGGAGGCGCGACGTGAGCGGGTGGAGTGCTTTGTGGACTTCGGCTGATTCGAGCCTCATGTTTGGCGCAAG
>JBEIOW010000073.1:0-7822 GCA_040377385.1 Bacteriovoracaceae bacterium
AGCCTGGCAAAGACGGCTGGATTGCGGCGCTGAGAAAAGCTCTTCGGGAGCGAACGTGAGTTCCGGAGTTTCGTTGGCTGAACGAGTTCGGCTGGCTGCGGAAACAGCTCTGCGCTTTGAACCGGACTTTTCCTATCGCCGACGGGCGCGCGCGCTTTTGGCCGGATTGAGTCTCACCAAGGGAGATGCGGTCTTGGATGCGGGCTGCGGAAGTGGTTTCTACTTGCGGCTACTGTCAGATTTTCCCGACCTTTCAGTTTTCGGGGTGGACGAGGATCCGAAACGGGTAGAGGCGGCGCAAGTCGCGAGTCCTCGAGCGGTTGTTCAGCAGGCCGACTTAGCGATGCTTCCGTTCGCGGATCATGCATTTGACGCGATTCTTTGTTCCGAAGTCCTGGAGCATGTCGAGGATCCCGTTCGTGTTCTCCGGGAATTGAAACGAGTGTTGCGTCCGGGAGGACGGCTCGCGATCTCGGTTCCGAGTGCGCAGTATCCGTTTCTCTGGGATCCCGTGAATACCGTTTGGAACCGCTGGCTGCGTCGCGAGCCGGTTCGGGACGGATTTTGGGTAGGGATCTGGACCGGGCATCGCAGGCTTTACGAAGCAAAATCCTTGCGCGACGAAGTGGAGTCCGCGGGCCTCGAAGTGGAATCGGAGTGGGGGGAGACGCACTGGACGTTTCCGCTGACGCCCTTCTGGGTGTACGGGATCGGCCGACGCCTCGTTGAGCATCCCCGCACGCGACGTTGGCGTTGGGTGCGGGAGGGCGATCGCTTCCGCGGGGCGAAGGTGGGCGAGCCCCAGTGGATGAAGGCGCTGCTTTGGCCGTTCGCGGCCGTGGACGCACTCAACTCCGTTCGTGCCGGAACTGCTTCGGTCAATCGGATCCTTCTAGCCCGGAATTCGCGCTCCTGATCCAAGAGCCGACATCGTAGATCGTGACGTGATCCGATTGAAATCTCGGCACATCGCTCGCGCCAGAAAACGGGGATTCCTTCAGCGCAGCGTAAGTCTTTCTCTCCAGGTCGCCAAAGACGACGAATCGGACCGAGTAGCGCGTGAGAATCTCCCGTACGGTCGATTCCTTGCCGGATTCAAAGAGCGTCTTCAAATCATGCTCGCGTGCGACAATCTCTTCGTAACGATCGGGACGCCAGAAGTATTCATGCGGAGCCCATCCCAGGACACTCACTCCACCGAAGACACCGAAGCGTCCATGATGAGTGAATCCCTTGCCGGGAGCCTCCGCAATCACGCGGGATTCTGGAGGGAGCGGGCCAGCGCGCGCTCGTAGCCAGCTCAAGGCTTCGCGCGCACCGGGTTCTGTCTTTTGGAGATACAGCGAGGCATCTACCCAGGTCCAAGGCCGGGAGTGGGGACGAATCAAGCTGAGATAGGACAGAGGCAGGTAAACGGATCCGAGCAGAGCCGGAATCGCGATCGCTAGGAGCGACCGGCGGAGATTCGTCGCACGCAGGATCAGCGCGGGGACCGCGATCCCGAGTAAGATCCAGGCGGCGTACCAAAACTTGTAGACCGTATCGACGCGATAACCCTCAGGCGCGTTGGGGGTGTGCACGTAAAGGAATTCAGGGAGGATCACTGAGCCCGCTGCGGTCAGCAGAAGCGCGATCCACGCCCTTGGCCAAAGGCGGAGGGCAGGAAGCCGCGCCCGGAAGACCCAAGCCAGCAGGACTGCCATCAGCTGAAGACTCCAAGCCAGAAGCCAGAGCGCGAGCGGCGTTCGAAACTCGCCGCTCACGGTTTTCCAGCCGGCGGAGAAGGGAGTGAAGCCGAGGTAGAAGGGGATCGATGCGATCAACGCAACGAGGATGGCCGGGAACCACGCTCGTAAACGTGAGAAGAGTCCCGCGCGACGAACGGAGCCGAGGAGCTCGACCATCGCCGCGAGAAACGCCGCCACCGGCGCGTACCAGGGATTGCTCCAGAGCATCCCGAACATCAAGAGGCCATCGCTCCAGTGCACCGTATGAGCGATGAGTCGTCGCGCGATCCAAAGCAGGAAGAACGGGAGCGCGAGGACGTGGGCATGGAGGTCATTGACCGCAAACGAGTAGAAAGGCATTTCGTGAATCGCGCCGCGAATGAATCGAGTGGCCTCCCAGCCATCGCACTTCATCCCGGGGGTGAATTTGCAAATCGCAGAGTGAAAGTTTCCAAGTAGAAGGACGTAGGCCGCCGTAATTGCCGCCCCGAGCGGTCTCCAGCGCGTGGGCGCGAGTGCGCCGCCGATGCCGAGAAGCGCGACGAAACAAGAAGAAAAGAGCGAAGCGGCGAAGAAGTTCCACGTGATCTCGAGACGGACACCGCTCAGGGCGCTGAGAAGGGCCGGCTGCAAATGACCCAGAAAGTAGTAGTTGATCGGATTTCCGCTCAGAAAAGGATCAGGCGGGGGGAAAAGACCCGATTCAAGAGCATTGCGCGCGAACCCGAAATTCATGAACTTTTCGAGAAAGTTCAATCCCGGGTTCCAGCCCAGGACGCCTAGCCAAAGGAGGAGCACTCCGAGCCGAAGTGCTTCCCAGCGGAAAAAGATCGACCAGGCGGGTCTGCGTTTGATTCGATAGGCGTGAAGCGCGAGTGCAAAAACACTGATCCCAAGCAGACCACGAAGGGCCCAGGGGTGCTGGAGGGGTTGGGCACCCACTGACGCTAGAATCGCGATCAGTGCGGTTGGGAAAGCGAAGCCAATCAGTCTTCCTAGGCTAGCCGAGACATTCGAGTGTCGGAGGAAGCGAAGCTTGGGCGCGAGCAGGAATCCGAGCGCGGAAAGCAGGATCTCCACTCCGAGCAAGGAAATCAGTTCGCCTGCGGCACGCATGATGAGGAGGATGCCCGGGTTTTTGGAGACTTGCTAGGCGTTCGGTCATCCGCTATCGTTTTCGAGGGCAAGAGATGCTCGGAGGGTGGATGATTCGTTCGTCGCTGGGTTCGAAAAAGTCAAAGAGATCCCGGAGTAAAGCGCGTGCGAAGCCCTGTCTAAAAAAGATCTTCATCGGCGCGTTTTCGGGTGCGATGCCAACGTCTACGATGACTCCAGCTTTGCCCTTTCTGGGGAGTAGTGATGAGCGTAAAAAATCGAATCGGTCGTGAAGAGGCACTCATGAAGAAGAAATCCGCGTCCAATCCTAAGAGCCCGGCTTCCAAGAAACCAAAAATGACGCGCATCAAGAAGATTGCGATCTCGGCATTTTCCGGTGCGATCCCTGCTCCCACGCCGACTGGCTCGCCGCCGGTCCCTTTTCTCGGAAAAGCCGACGACGGCCGCGCTCGCCGCAGTCGTTGATTGGACTTGAGGCCGACTCGGCAAGTCTTGCCGCGTTGACCGCAGGCCGGTGAATTCGCGACAATCCTAGGGAGGCACCGACCCGGGAATGCGCGCGCTCCTTCTCCTTTTTGTCCTCATCTTGGCATCCGGTGCTGCCTTCTTTGGCATCAACCGGGTCGCTCTTCAGTTGCGCCCGGTTTACCCAGCGGGGCAGGGCTTCTATCTCCGCTATGAGAAATACGAAACCCTCGAAAAAGCGCTGGCCGAACTTGAGCGCCGCAAAGTGATTCGCGACGCGGAGGTGCTTCAGTGGGTCGCCCGCATCAAGCCAGGAAGTCGACTAGTCGCACCCGGGAGCTATTACGTATACGCGGGGATGCCGCCGCTTGAGGCGTTGACCGCGCTTCAGACTCCTACAACGGCGTGGCTCAAAATGCGTGAAGGGTATTGGATTCGCCGCAATGCCGAGCGGGTAGGGCAGACTCAGCTCATCGACGAAGAAGATTACATTCGCTTGGCGAATCACGCCGAGCTGTTCCAGGGGGTTGTCGAGGCGCCGATTCCGCGCACGGGATCGCTCGAAGGATACCTTTATCCCGATCAATACCCTCTCGGACCGCAAACGGGTGCCCGCCAGCTGATCGAAGCGCAGCTGAGAGCTTTCGAGGAAAAGGTTTGGATCCCGCTGGGACGCCCTTCGGCGTCTGACCTCCATCGCTGGGTGACGGTCGGGTCGATGGTGGAGCTCGAAGCCGGTAAGGACATCGAAAGACCGATCATCGCTGGCGTGATCGAAAATCGCGCTCGGATCGGGATGCATCTGCACATCGACGCGACCGTGCTCTACGCGCTTCAAGAATGGCGGAGTCTTCGTGTCGTGGAATATCGAAGCGTGAAATCGCCCTACAACACCTATCTGCACCGCGGGCTGCCGCCCGGACCGATCGGATCGCCGAGTGCGGCGAGCGTTCTGGCGGCGAAGAACCCGAAGAACCACGATTATCTCTTCTATGTCACCACGCCGTTTAGTGATCGGCGTCACATCTTTGCGCGGACGTATGCGGAACACTTGCGGAACGTCTGGTACCTCCGCAACATCACGGACAAGAAGTTGATGGAGGCGGGAAAGTTTCCGGGACTAGACGCCTTGATCGCGGAAGCCGAGCGAGTGCACGCCCTGCCGAAAGTGGCCAAGACGGCGGCTCCGGTCGTTCCGAAGCGAAAGCCAGCTTCAGCCGCGAAGGGGTTGCCGAAGAAATCTTCGAAACCCGCACCCGCCGCAAAGCCGCTTGAAACCTATCCGGCCAAAGTCGGCCCGGAAGACGGCCCCCGAAAAGCGGATGACTAAATAAAAAGGGCCGATCCCGAAGGATCGACCCTTTTCTTCATTCGGAGCTGAAGTGCGACGGCGTTAGCCCGCGGCCGACCCCGGGATCGTGCCTTCCACGAGCGAAACGTGCTTCCGCGCTGCATCCGGAATCGGGAAGTCATCCACTTGAATGACCGCGTTCCGCGCCACTTCGGCGGCTTCGATCGAGGCGAGCTCGGCCGCAGTGATGACTCCCTTGTCGAGGGCGTCGCGGTAGAGTTCTCCGGACGGCTTCTTCTGGAGCTTCTTCTCTTTGACCGCCTTGCGGACTTTCGAAGCGACGGCGTCGCTCTGCGCGCTGAGCTTGAAGGCGTTCTCGAGAGCCGCGAGCTGCTCGTTCGGATCCTTCGGCAGGTAGATGCCCGCGAAGTGGCGATCGCGGATCTCTTGAGAACCGAGCATGGCGTGCGCGATCCCCCGTCCAAGGCTGTCCGTAGGACCGGCGCTGATGGCGTTCATGCGCGAGTACCAAAGCAGCGGGCCACGGAACGCGTGGCCGACGATCGGCATCTCGAGGTTGACGAAGAGACCGTCGAACGCTTGGGTGATCTGACGGAAGCCGTGTTTCATCGCCCAGTGAACGAAGGGCAGATCTTCCTTGCGTCGACCTTCCGCCTCGAAGCGGCGCAGGGTCGACGTGATCAGGTACATCCAGGAGAGGATGTCCGCGAAACGCCCGGTGATCTTCTCGCTGAACTTGAGCTTGCCGCCCAAGCCGCCCATCGCCAAGTCGGCCATGAGCGCGAAACTTGCCGAGGACCACGCGAGACGACGCCAGTACTTGGCCGTCGGACCGCCCACTGGCGAACTCGCGAGGTAACCGCGCGAGACGCTGAGGAGGAAGCTCCGGAAAGTGTTCCGGATAATGTGGCCGATGTGTCCCCAGAAGGCGTTGTCGAAGGCGGTCAGATCGCCTTTTTCAACGGCGTCGACTTCCTTGAAGGCGTAGGGGTGGGCACGAAGCGCGCCCTGACCGAAGATGATCAGCGTGCGGGTCAGGATGTTCGCACCTTCCACCGTGATGCCAATGGGAGTCGCAATGTACGTGTGGGCGAGCAGGTTGCGCGGACCGTTGCTGATCGCTTGCCCGCCTTGCACGTCCATCGCGTCGTTGATGATCTGACGACCGATCTCCGTGAAGTTGTACTTCGCAATGGCCGTCACGACTGGAGGCTTGGTGCCTTGGTCCAGGCCGCCGAGCGTGTAACGACGAGCGGCTTCGAGGATGTAGGTCAGGCCGCCGATGCGAGCCAACGGCTCCTCGACTCCTTCGAATTTGCCGATCGAGACGCCGAACTGTTTCCGCACGATGGAGTGCGCGCTCACCACGCGAGCGGCGAGCTTTGCACCGCCGGTGGCTTGCGCGGGGAGGGAAATCCCTCGGCCCGCGGCCAAGCATTCCATGAGCATCTTCCAACCCTTGCCGGCCATCTCCGCTCCGCCGATGATCGCTTCGACCGGAACGATGACGTCTTTGCCTTGGGTGGGGCAGTTGTAGAAAGGCACGCCGAGCGGGTCATGCTTACGGTTTGCAGTAATTCCCGCGGTATTGGTCGGGATCAGTGCGCAAGTAATGCCCAGATCGCCGGCACCGCGGCCGAGCAGGTTGTCTGGATCCTTCAGGCGGAACGCGAGACCGATCAAGGTCGAGACGCCCGCGAGCGTGATCCAGCGTTTGTTCCAGTTTAAGCGCATTTGCAGTTTTCCGTCCGAACCTTTGAAAACGACCGCACTCGAGGTGATCGAGCCGGCGTCGGAGCCGGCGCCGGGTTCGGTGAGGCCGAAGCAAGGCAGCTCCTCGCCGCGCGCGAGGCGGGGGAGGTAATAATCCTTCTGCGCTTTCGTGCCGTAGTGAAGCAGGAGCTCGGCGGGTCCGAGGGAGTTCGGAACCATCACGGTGATGCAAAGCGGGAGGGAGCGGGAGGTGAGTTTTCCAAGCACCGCGCTGTGCGCGAGGGCGGAGAAGCCGAGACCGCCGTATTCCTTCGGAATGATCATTCCGAGGAAACGCTCCTTCTTGATGTATTCCCAGACTTCAGGCGGGAAATCTTTCTTCTGCCAGACTTCGTAGTCCTTCACCATTTCGCAGACGCGCTCGACTGGGCCGTCGAGGAAGGCTTGTTCTTCCTTGGTGAGCTCTGGATAGGGTTCGCGCATGAGGCGCTTGAAGTCAGGACGGCCCGAGAAGAGCTCGCCCTCGACCCAGACGTCGCCGGCGGTCAGCGCGACGCGTTCGGTTTCGGAGATTTCAGGAATGAGTTTCAGCGCCTTCATCGTCTTGAGGACGATGGAGCTGACGAGCACCTTCCGGATCGGTGGGACATTGAAGATGATCGCGAGAACCGCGAACACGACGATGACGGCCAGCGGTGGCTGCAGCCAGGCGATCGCCCCGGCGCCGAGCACCGTCCAAAGCCAGAGGGGCGCGCCGTGAAATCCGAGCGCACCCACCGTGATCACTGCTCCTGCTACGAAAGCCCAAGAAGTCCAAGCGGTTTCCATGAATTTGCGATGCTCCTGTTTGGCAAAATGATCTCACGAAAACACAGTCGGAAGACTGATTTTCAGAACGCAGGAGCGAACAAACCAGGAGTCGGTGCCCGACAAACGATTGACGAAAGAAAGCCCGGGTCAGGAAACCCGGGCTTTCTCAGAGGACGGATGCGATCAGTCCGTTCGGATTACCAGCGCTGGCAAACCGCATTGCGGGCGGCGAAGTTGTGCGCGTCGTTGTAGCTGCTCGACGTGTACAGGATCGCGCCGCCGTTGTTCCGGTGAACTCGGTACAGAGTCCGGCCCGAAGCATCCGCGCCTTGGCGGATGTTGCAGCCCGGGAACTGGCCGCTCGGTGGAGGCTGGACGTTGCCGTCGCAGCGACCATTGCGTTCGAACATCGTCATCGCGTTCAGCGCCTGGTTGTAGTCGTAGTAGTCACCGAGCGAACGCCCTTGGCGATCCGTCACGCGGTAGTACGTGTAGCCTCGATTGTCCCGAAGCGTGAGTAGCTGGCACCGGGAAGGAGGAGGCGTATTATAGCCACACCGTCCGTCGCGGTCGTACATGCGAGCTAGGGCCTCGGCTTCCGCCGCCGAGCGAGCCCGCGCGACTTCGTAGCCGCGAGAGTCGCGGACGATGTAGGTGATCGTTCCCCAGTCATCGCGAA